>DASXFM010000392.1:0-3996 GCA_036489615.1 Verrucomicrobiia bacterium
GTCGCGCTGGTATGCGGGCTCGGGCATTATGCGGCACGTCCGGCTCGTCGAAACGAGCCCGGTTCATTTTGCGCGCGATGGGATCTTTATCAGCACTCCCCGCGTTTCGCCCGGTGAAGCTGCCGTTAAAATTGAAATGACGTTAACCAACGAATCCATCGCCAGTTTCCCGCTCAAACTTGAAACGCAAGTGAACGGTCCGGATGGCAAACCAGTACAGTCCCAGGCGGTCGGCAGCGCGACGACTGCCCACTCGCGCGCAGGTTATTCATGCGAAATCATTCTGGCCCATCCGCTACTTTGGAACCTCGACGCGCCACATTTGTATTCCACCGACTGCAAGATCATTTCAGAGGGAAAATGTTTGGACGAAGTGACCAACACCTTTGGGATCCGGGACGCGCATTTCGAGGCGGCCACCGGGTTCTGGTTGAACGGAGAGAATTTTAAAATCAAAGGCGTTTGCCTGCATGCGGGCGACGGCGCATTCGGGGCGACGGTGCCGCTGGACGTGTGGCGGCGGCGCCTGGCTGAACTGAAGAAACTCGGCGTCAACGCCCTTCGCACCGCTCACAATCCACCCGCGCCGGAATTTTTGGATTTGTGCGATCAGATGGGTTTTCTCGTCATGGACGAGTTTTTCGACTGCTGGACCGTTGGCAAGAATCCCTATGACTACCATTTATACTTTGACCAATGGTCGCACATCGACGAGCGCGATACGATTCGGCGCGACCGCAATCATCCGAGCGTCGTCATTTACAGCGTCGGCAACGAAATCCATGACACGCCGCACGCGGACCGCGCCAAACACATTTTGAAAGGCCTGGTCGACGTGGCGCATCAGGCTGATCCGACACGACCCGTAACCATGGCATTGTTCCGGCCCAACGCCAGCCACGATTACGACGATGGGCTGGCCGATATGCTGGATGTGGTGGGACAAAATTATCGGGAGAACGAAATCCTCGCCGCCCACGCCCAAAAGCCGGAACGCAAAATTCTCGGCACTGAGAACCGGCACGACCTTCAATCCTGGGTGGCGTTGCGCGACAATCCGCCGTACGCGGGCCAGTTTCTTTGGAGCGGCATGGATTATCTCGGAGAATCGCGGCACTGGCCGGTTATTGCGAACAGTTCCGGCCTGTTGGATCGGACCGGCAAGCCCAAACCCGTAGCGTTTCAGCGGCAGAGCTGGTGGAGCGACCGGCCAATGGTGTTCATGGCCCGTCGTCTCGCGGCCACTGACGCCATGCCAATGGATCCCGGCTATGGCGGTCCGGAACGCTACACACAGGTATTGTTTGCAGACTGGACGCCACACGATTCCGCACCGCATAAGGAAACCGTTGAGGTTTATTCCAACTGCAAGCAAGTCGAGCTCTTCCTGAACGGAAAATCCCTGGGTTCGGAGCCGTTGCCTGCTGACGCTTCACCGCGCCTTTGGAAGATCGACTACAAACCCGGCACGCTCAAAGCAGTCGCGCGCAATGACGATGGCAACGTTGTGGCCACCGAAAAACTGCACACCGCCGGCGAACCGGCCAAAGTCATGCTATCCACGGAAACCGAAACGCTGACGCCGGGTTTCGATCACGTGGCCGAAGTACGCGCGGAAGTCACCGACGCGAACGGCATCGAAATTCCGCAGGCGAGCGACTTGATTTCCTTCACCGTCTCCGGACCGGGCGAAATCGCCACGGTGGACAACGGCAACAACTCCAGCCACGAGCCGTTTCAAACCACAAAACGCCACGCTTGCAACGGCGAATGTGTTGCGTACGTGCGAGCCACCGCCGCGTCCGGCAACATCCAAATATCCGCTTCAGCAAAAGGTCTGGAAACAGGTTCCATTATTGTCCGGCAACTTTCATTCGCAACGCATAAAGCGAATCGCGAGCCGTAATGAAAAGCGTTTTGCCGTCACTCCCACCGAAAAGAATTTGAATTGGCCGCCGCGGCGTTTCAATCGTATCAATTAATTTTCCATTCGAGTCGTAAACGTAAATTTGCCCGGCGCTCAGATAGACATTTCCCCGCGAATCGGTCGTCACGCTTTCGCCACCGTTTTCGGCAAACAATTGGAAATTGGCCAGGTCGCCTTCCGGACTGACGTCTGCCCTCCAGGTTCGCAAGTTAGATTCGTCCGTGACATAAAATGGTTTGCCGGGAACTGCACGGCCCAAACCAAACGCCCGGATTTGCGGGCTGGATTGCACTCCCCAACTCGTTTCGCCGTCGAGAAAACTTTCGCCGACCGGCAAAACTGTCGTCCCGTCCGGCGAGACAAATTGCGCCGTCAGATGTGAGAGATCATGATGATTGAGAACCCAATCGCTGACCGGCAAGAACACGCTCTTGCCGCTCATGGCGCCGGGTGGCTCCGGTTTCAGCGCCGAAATTTTACCATCTGGATCAATCGCATAAACCGAATCGTCGTAGGCAATCACCAGCAAATTCCCGGCCCTATCCACCGCGAGATTGACCGGGACAAACGAAACGGCATTCGTCGACAACCGCCCCGCCGCCGAGTTCCAACGATAAATTCTTTGCGTATACGAATCCGTAAAATAAATATTACCGCGAGAATCCGTTACGCCGCCGCTAATGTTAAAAAATCCGGTCGCCAGCATTTCAATCTTTGCGCCGTTCGCAACAACCGGTGAAACTCTATTCGCTTTGCGATGGGATATTCTTTTTGAAATATCCAACCGCGCAAATTCATGCTGGCGAAGCTCGGCATCGTCGCTTCGATCAAAAATTGAAGAATCGAAACTGACTTTGCTATTGCTGTCACAGTGGAAATTCCGGAAGCGAATATCGCGCGAATTGGAAATTTCCACCGCATCAGGAAACGGCTGATACGAGCTGATAACCCGATAGCTGTGGAAATTCGCAAAGGTGATGTCCCGCGACGAATCCACTTCGATGGGCAGGCAAAATCCGCTTTCGCCCCGTTCTTCCTCAGTCTGCAATGCGTAAATGCTCCAATGCGCGGCATGGCTGACAATCAGTTCGTTGTGGACGTGATGTTCGATGGAAATTTGGTACGCGCGGCCCTCGGTGCTCGTATCGGAAATCTCCATGCCCGCGCGTGCGAAAGTGGAAGGTGTCCAAATGTCCAAAAATGTGCCGCCGCCGGTGATCCAGAGACTCGGATATTCGCTGTTCCAATGGCGATTCGGATTGGGATCGGCGGAATGATCCGTATTGTAAGGGTTCTCGCGCGAACCGTCCGGTCGAGGCGTGCCATGACCACCGAGAAACCGCACGTCGTTCATCATCGAATGCGCGCCGGCGCTCCAAAGAGCTGCGACCGCGCGCGGATTATTTCCGCTGGTGTAAAGCCCAATGCCAATAACCACGTTGCGGCCGCCCTTCGCCGCTTCGAGCAGCGCTTTCGGCGCACCGTTGCCCGCAAATGCCGCCGTGCCGTCCGGCAGGATTATTTGCGTCATCCCCGGATGCAGGCCAATCAAAACTGTGTCCGGCTTCAATTTTAGCGTGTCACGAACGACGTAAAAGCCGGATGGAAAATAGATCGCGCGATGATTGGCAATGGCATTTTGAATTGCTGCGGTATCGTCTGACCGGCCATCGCCCCTCGCGCCGAGGTCACGAATGTTGGCCCATGTTTCGCACGACGGCAGCGGAATCAAATCGGAAACGATTGGTTCAGGCATTCGCTTCAGTGATTTTGCGTCAAAATGATTCTTTATTTCCGGCTCCGCGCCGATGTCGGGAAATTCAAGCCCATGCGAAAAGCATTTGACTGAATAAATTTCCGAGGGCGCGGTAAACTGTTTTCCATTCTCAATCAGCGCGGCGAAAACGGGAACGTTGCTGCAAACCATTCCTTCCATGTTTATTTCATCACGCGGACTTTCATCCCGGCCCAGGGAGAATGCCGCGCCGGCGATATTTTCAAGCCGCGCGTCCTTGACCCAAAGTTCATCCACCCAATTCGTTTCAATTTCCACGGCAACCGGAACATTT
>DASXFM010000420.1:0-18793 GCA_036489615.1 Verrucomicrobiia bacterium
TTGGACAAAGCGGCCTTGTGTTTGACTTCGCTGTTCGCTCGTCCAGGTCGGGAAGTTTCCACCTTTCGGCTTTCCCTTCCCCCGGGCTTCGCTTGGCGCGACGTTTACTCGTTTACAAACATATACATATGAAATGTGGAATGACCAGTTGGGCCTGCCAAAATTGGAGCTGCGCCTCACCCGTCCCGGCAGCGAGATACCACCATTTTTCCTTGCCAAAGCCCCCTGTCGTCCTTCATTTTCCCACATGGCAGAGAAGCGCAAATCTGATTTTGATGGCCAGTTTTACTTGCCGGCTGACAAGTTTTTTCCCGCTAATTGCACGATGGGCCTGACGTTCGATGACGTCACTCTGGCGACGCTCTATTCTGAGATTCTTCCGCGCGACACCCAATTGGAGACACAATTGGCGGAGCATTTACGCCTGAACATTCCGGTGATTTCATCGGACATGGATACCGTGACCGAATCGCGGATGGCGATTGCAATGGCGCTGAACGGCGGACTGGGCCTAATCCATTATAATTTGCCGGAACGTGACCAGCTTTCAGAGGTCAGCCGCGTAAAGAACCACGTTCACGGCCTGATTCAGGACCCAATCAGGGTGTCGCCCAGCCAGTACATCGGCGATGTCATCCAAATGATTGAGCAAAAGAAATTTGGGTTCAGCACCTTTCCTGTGGTGGATGAACACGGAAAATTGCTCGGCCTGCTGCCCGGACACGTGGTCAAACCCCGTTACTCCCAGCGGAAAGTGGCCGAAGCCCTGCAACCGCGGGCGCAGGTGCAAACCATCAACCAGAAAGAGCTTGGCAAAGACCCCATTGCGCGGGCGGATAAATTTTTCACCGAACATTTGGGCATCCACAAATTGCTCGTTGTGGACGACAAGGACAAATTGTGCGGGTTGATCACGCTGAACGACGTTGAGCACATTACCCAGGAACGTCGCGCGCAATTCAAACCTGCTCGCGATTCACGGTTCCGCCTGATTTGCGGGGCCGCCGTCAGCGCCACGCGTAACGCCTTCGGCGAACTGGATCGCAATCGCATTCTTACCCACGTTGGCGCGCTGGTGGAACGCGGTGTGGATGTCATCGCGGTCTCCACTGCGCACGGTCACACCCGGGGCGTTGGAGACACGGTCAAAGTCCTCCGCGATGCTTTCCCGGAATTGCCGATCATCGCCGGCAATGTGACGAGCGCGGCCGGCGTTGAATTTTTGGCCGATTGCGGAGCCGACGCGATCAAAGTCGGCCAGGGACCTGGCTCCATATGCACCACCCGTATTGTGGCCGGCGTGGGCATTCCCCAGATGACGGCGCTTTACACGTGCTCACGCGCCGCGCGCAAAATGAAAGTTTCGATTTTGGGCGACGGCGGCATCACAAAATCCGGAGACATCGTCAAGGCACTGACTCTTTCACAGGCGGTCATATGCGGTGGCGTCTTCGCGGGCTGCAATGAGGCGCCAGGTGACGTCGTGGAGATCAGTGGAAAATTTTATAAGCAATATCGCGGCATGGGCAGCATTTCCGCGATGAAAGCCGGCAGCGCCGCGCGCTATGGCCACGAAAAGAATCCCGCCCAAAAAGTCGCTCCCGAAGGCGTGGAAGCGCTCAAAGAAGCATGCGGGTCGGTGGACCGGGTTCTGACACAACTGATCGGCGGAATTCAAAGCGGCATGGGCTATCTGGGAGCAAGGAATCTGGACGAACTTCGAAAAAAAGCGCGGTACATCCGCGTGAGCCCGGCCGGAATCCGCGAAGCCGCACCGCACGACGTCGTCGAACTAAAAACCGGGAACTGACAAAATGTCAAAAATCCGTTCTGTTCCTTTTGTCTAAAACTCAATTGGTTCGTTCAATTTCCCGCATTGGGAGCATCGTGACCGGTCCACGTCCGGATCATCGGTGTAAACCGAACCGCAATTTGTACAGCGGAATATCCGGTCCGGCGAGCGGCCCGGGCCGAAGCGGTGCCGCCGCATCTCAGAATAAATTCCGAGGCCGCACAGCGCGCCCAGCAGGCCCGCCACGTAAATAACTATCAACATCGACGCGCTCATCAGATATCAGATCACTGGAAATTAATCGCCGGCACCAGTTCCGGCCCGTTGGTGTTTGTGACGGGCACCGTTTGCCAGTCAAAGATCAACTGGCCGATCGCCAGTCGCCCGGGGGAATCGAGCCCGCCCGTGCCATCGGACGGCAATGGCGTGAAACGCAGGGAGCGCGCGGCCTCAACCGCCCACCGGTCCGCCTCCCGGTTATGCGCCAACGATGGTTCCCAGGAACTTCCCTGCGACATGATTTCCTGCGGCAACAATGCCGCCGAAACGACATTGCCGGAGGCATTCACCAGTACTTGCACAACGCTCGGCGCGTCAATGTCGGTGTCCTGCCACGAAGGAAGTTTAACCGGATTTAGCAATCTGCGCGAGGCAAGTCCGCCTTCAATTTGCAAGGTCGACTGCTGAGCTATCGGGGGTTGTGTCGGCGTCGCCGGCGCGGCGACCTGGGGCGGCAGGCTATACTCAAAATGTATGGCGGCGAAACGGTTGGTTTCGACAAAGCTTTTGAAGTCGGTGAACAATCCGGTCATCTGCACTGAATTGCTCAAGGTCAGCCAGTGCGGTGCCTCCGTCCAATCCTGTTTTACGATGAGATTTAGGGGCGCGCCTTCGGTCCACATGGACGCCGCAAAGCCGTCGTTTCCCGGCAGGGCAAAGAGCGTGGCGTTATTTAACGTCAGCCAGTCTCCCGGGGATTCATTCACCAGCGAGAGCGAAGGAGCATTCCGGACCGCGACTGGCGGGGCCGTTTTCCGGGCGCCAAACATGAATATCAGAATGATGTGGATGGCGAAAACAATCGCGATGGCTGCCGTCCATTGCCCCCAGCTCCAGCTCATCGGTGTTGATCCCGGAGAATCCGCATTCATGGCTGATTGGGCGCGGCGACAATCCGGGGTTGCGCCGCCAGGAGCGCGTTACCGATTCCCGCGTCGCGAGCCAGCAACGCAATACGCACCAATTCGCCGTACGATACCAACTGGTCCGCTTGAATCACCAGTGTGAGAGGCTCCTTGGAACTGGCAACGGCGTGATGCAAGGCCGCTTTCAATTGCTTCTCCGAGACGAGTTGGCTGGAAAAAAACAAACGGTTGCCAGAATCAATGGCCACGGAAACGGTCGGCTTGTCCGTGCCGGGCAGGTCGCTGGCGATGCCGCCGCTCACATCAAATTGAGGAAGTTTCAGTGATAATCCCGGCGCGGGCAACAACGCCATCAACAGCAGGAAAATTACCATGAGGAAAAACACCGCCGCAAACGGCGCCACGTCAAAGGGGCTGCGCAGCAATTTGGCGTTGCGCGGAAATTTCATGACGACTTTTCGACGCCGTTCTCGGTGACGATATTGACGATCTCCCCGGCGGCCCGTTCCATGTCCAAAACAATCTTATTGATTCGGCTGACCAAATAATTATACCCGGCATGAATCGGAATGGCCACGCCGATTCCCGCCGCCGCGCAAATCAACGCCTGCCAGATGCCCCGGGAAAGCTTTTCGACATGTGCATACAGGCCGCTGTCCTGCAATTGCTGAAAAATTTCCATAAACCCAATAACCGTGCCCAACAAACCCAGCAGCGGCGCAATTTGGGCAATCGTGGCGATTAAGTTTAATCGTTCCTCCAGCAGCGGCACTTCCGTCAGCCCGACTTCTTCAACGGCCTCGCGCACGCGTTCCCGGCTTTTGTCGCGATTGAGGATGGCCGTCTTCACCAGCCGAGCCACCGGCCCCGGCGTGGCGTCGCAAATTGAAATCGCCTCGACCACATTATCGCGCTTGAGCACGTTGCGGACGCCGTTGAGAAATTCGGTTGAGTTGATTTGAGCGCGATGGCAATACAGCACCCGCTCGAAAAACGTGACCAGAGCCACGGCTGCGGCGATGACAATCAGCCATATCACCCAGCCGCCATTGGCTAATATCGTTGGCAACATAGGATTGTTATACGATTGTGCGCGGCAAGTTCAAAGAGGAAAGTTTATCCGCCGGCGTTATTTCCGGCACGGACGGCGTTCTTCGCGAGCGGCAACGCCTTGCGCGCCGTCCTCGCCGGAAAAGTTTTGGTGGCTTTTGCCGTGTTCAGCGTTACTTTTTCCGGATGAAGTTGCTTTTCATCGGCGACATTGTCGGCCAGCCCGGGCGCGGTGTGGTAAAAGCTCTTTTGCCCGCTTTGCTCAGCAAACACGCCGTGGATTTTGTAGTCGCCAACGGCGAAAATTCCGCCGGGGGCTCGGGTATTACACCCAGGACCGCGGAGGAGATTTTTGCGGCGGGGGTGGACGTAATCACGAGCGGCGACCATCTGTGGGACCAAAAGGAAGTGATGGACCTGCTGGCGAATGAAAGGCGTTTTTTACGCCCGATGAACTATCCGGCGGACGTGCCCGGGCGCGGCAGCGCTCTTTTTGAGTTAAAAAGTTCGCGCACAAAAATGGGCCAAATCGCGGTCTTGAATTTGCAGGGCCGCACGTTTATCATGCCGGCCCTTGAGAATCCGTTTCTAGCGGCCCGGGAGGAAGTGAAACAATTGCGCCAAAAAACTAAAATAATTTTTGTGGATTTTCACGCCGAGGCGACTTCGGAAAAGATCGCCTTTGGCCGGATGCTGGACGGCCAGGTGAGCGCGGTGGTGGGTACCCACACCCACGTGCAGACGGCCGATGAACAGATTTTTCCGGGCGGCACAGCCTATTTGACCGATGTCGGCTTTACGGGACCTCATGACAGTGTTCTGGGCCGGGAAACGGAACCCGTTGTGCGGCGGTTCCTTACGTCGATGCCCCAGCGTTTTGAAGTCGCCAAAGGCGGCGTGCGCCTCCAGGGCGCGTTGATTGAGATTGACGAGAGCAGTGGAAAAGCCCTAAACATTCAGCGAGTATCGGAAGCGCTTTAGAATGAATTAGAGAAACCTACGAATGTGAAACGACAAAAAGACCGCCCATCAGCATGGGCACGCACAGAGGATCGTCTGAAAATAATCCGCCGGAACCTGACAAGGTCCGACGCGGAAATCGGACGTATGTTTGGAGTGACGCGGGCCGCAGTTTTTGAACTGCGGATGCGTTACGACATCCCCAAAGTCCGCAGCAATACGCAACACAAAGCGCGCCTGGTTGAATTGGCCCGCAAATTGCCCGCGGGTATGACCATCACCGAAGCTGCCCAAAGATTGAAGCTTTCGGAGCAGCAGGCTTATTACTACGGCAGGAGCGCGAACTACCGTTTTAAGCGCAAAAAAGGGAAGCATGAGCGTGCCGATTATTGGAAAGCCACCTTCAAGACTTTGACGCCGGGATTGACTCTTCGTGAGGTCGCCAAAGAACTGCGCATTTCCTATATCTACGCGATTCAATTGTGCCAGAAACACCGTTACAAAACACGGTGGTCGGGCAGTTCGCGTCCTCCACGCCTGCCTTTTCGCGCGAAGCGCGGATAATTAAATTAATGGATTGTAGGATGGGTGACCGGCGGGAAGCGTGCACATCGTATGTGTTCGGCTTCGCGCCGATCACCCAATCTTTTGTCCTTTGCATCGCCTGACACGCTGCCATCTCCTTTTCGGCTGTTAGTTGCGTTTAAAGCGGGCAAAAACCAGGACTTTCCCCTCCATCGCTTATCGCGTATACTCACACGCATGGATACTCAGGCAGACATTGCTCTTATCGGACTGGCCGTGATGGGCCAGAATTTGATCCTCAACATGAATGACCACGGTTTCACCGTCGTGGCCTTCAACCGCACCGTCAGCAAAGTGGACGAGTTCATGTCCAATGAAGCCAAAGGCACAAAAGTCGTCGGCGCCCATTCAATCGAAGAAATGGTTGCGAAGCTGAAAAAGCCGCGGCGCGTGATGCTCATGGTCAAAGCGGGCAAGCCGGTGGACGAATTTATCGAGCAGCTCCTGCCCCACCTCGAAGCGGGGGACATCATTATTGACGGCGGCAACTCGCTGTTTGACGACACCAACCGGCGGACAAAATACGTGGAGAGCAAGGGCCTGCTCTATGTCGGCACGGGCGTTTCCGGCGGCGAAGAGGGCGCCCGGCATGGCCCATCCATCATGCCCGGCGGCTCACCCGCCGCATGGCCGCACGTAAAGAACATTTTCCAGGGCATCGCCGCGAAAGTGGACGATGGAACGCCGTGTTGCGATTGGGTAGGTGAAAACGGAGCGGGCCATTACGTAAAAATGGTCCACAACGGCATTGAGTACGGGGACATGCAGTTGATTTGCGAGGCGTACAACATCCTGAAGAACGGCCTGGGCATGAGCGCGCAGGAGATGCACGAGGTATTTGCCGAATGGAACAAAGGCGAGCTGGATTCGTATTTGATCGAAATCACTCGCGACATTCTCGCGTACAAAGACACCGACGGCTCGCCGCTCGTGGACAAGATCCTCGATACCGCCGGCCAAAAAGGCACCGGCAAATGGACGGTTCAAAATAGCGCGGACCTGGGCATGCCGATTACCCTGATCGCCGAGGCCGTGTATTCGCGTTGCGTTTCCGCCTTGAAGGATGAACGCGTCAAGGCCGCCCGAAAATTGAAAGGGCCAAGGCCGCTGTTGTCCGTCGCCAAAAATGACGCGAAGAAAAAACAATTCATCAACGACATTCGCGACGCCCTCTACGCGTCTAAAATCATCAGCTACGCCCAGGGTTATATGCTGATGCGCGCCGCGGCCGCAGAGTACAAATGGAACCTGAACATGGGTGGCGTGGCCCTTATGTGGCGCGGCGGATGTATCATCCGCTCCCGGTTCCTCGGCAAAATCAAGGATGCGTACGACAACAATGCGAAATTGATGAACCTGCTATTGGACGATTATTTCCGCGGCGAAATCAAGCGCTGCCAGAAAGGCTGGCGCAACGTTGTGGCGGCGGCGGCGAAAAAGGGAATTCCCGTTCCGGCCTTTAGCACCGCGCTCGCATTTTACGATCAATATCGCAACGCCGTCCTGCCGGCCAACCTGTTGCAGGCACAGCGTGATTATTTTGGCGCCCATACTTACGAACTGATTGACAAGCCGCGGGGCCAGTTTTTCCATACCAACTGGACCGGCAAAGGCGGAACGACCGCCAGCGGCAGTTATACGGTCTGAGCCGGACTGAACCGAATTGTTGGATTGATGGCCTTGTACCACGCGTGGTAGCCCTGCGCGTCCGCGCCACCGCTTTTCCTGCGCACCGCTATCCTTCAATCGGATGGCTTGAGCCGATCCAACTCGGCGCGCTCCTTTGAGGAGAGGAAACCCATGCCCACCGCGAATGACGCATCCGTCCAGCCAAAGCCTTCCTGCGTGATGTAATCGAATTTCGTGCCCACGTTCCCATATTCCGCGAAGACCTCATGTGAGCCGGTCACGACGTTGTATTTTTCCGGAATGACGCCGTTGTAGTCATGGGCGTTTTTGGCAATCGTAAAGAGCCAGCGGTATGCCAGTCGGGCGGCGTCCGAATCGAACCCATAATTTTTATATCCCTGCCATGCCAGCATCTGTTCCGGTGGCCAACCGTAGGGATAATCCCATTGCCGCGCATCGTGCGTGCGCGCGTTGGCAACAGATTCCCGCGCACTGGCGGCTAGGCCGCCGCGTTCTTCGAGCTTTTTTCGCGCGTAAGCAACCATTCGCCGGGCCCTTTTGTGGTCGGCGGGATCGTCGGCATTCAGCAAGCCAGCCCAAAGCGGATACAAGCTCGTGGCGCTAATATAGGTTGAGCGCTGACGGCGAACGAAATCGTAATCGAAGAAAAATCCTCGTTGTTCATCCCACATCAAGGCCATCATGCCTTCGCGGCGAAGCCGCGCCTGTTGCCTCCAAAACTCCGAGTTGCCAAAGCTTCCGTCAACACCGGGCAATTTTCCACCAAACTCATTTTCCAGAACTTCGGCGAAGTCAGTTTCGTATTTGTATAATAGCGAGTTTAGGTCCACGGAAACAAAATCCCCGGTGCGATCGTCAAAACGATGCGTCGTATCATTTCCGGATTCGCGCATCGCCCGGTCATTCTCGAAAAACTCGTCCAGCGTCATTCCACCGGCGGTCAATTTTGAAAAATCTCCGCAATACACGTATTCATTGAGAAAACGATAGGGCGTCAACGGCAGGTTGGCGCGGGAATTTACCTGAACAAGCCAGGGTTCAATTTTCTCGTCATAATGCCCGATCTCAACCTCCGGGCAGGGTCCGCTACCCGAATCGTAGTATCGGCTCAATTGATATTGGCCAATCCGTACCAGTCGATCCGGCGACATCCAGACATTTTGATATTCGTCCATCGCGGTTCTGAACGCGGACGCCAGCCAATTCTTGTCCGCCGCGCCTGAGTCGTAAACGGCGCGAATGATGGAAGTGAGAAACGGAGGCTGTGACCGCGTAAGATAATAAGTACGGTTGCCATTTGGAATTTTTCCGTAGTGTTTCATTTCGTAAAGCAGGTTGTCCGCCATGCCGCGTGCGAGGTCGTTGCGCCCATCCTGCAATAGGCCAAGCGTGATGAAATAGCTGTCCCAATAATACAACTCGTTAAAACGGCCGCCGGGAACAACATACGGCTCGCCGGAAACGGTTCCGTCCGCATTCGTCCTCAGAGCCAGTGAGAGAAGGCCATGCGCGCCGTCCAGGCTGCGGACAAAGTCGCCCGTGATCTCTTTCGGCGACGGCAGGAGGACAATCTTGAGGGCGGGAGAACGATTTGCGGCTGCTTCAACTTTTGCGACGCTTTCAAAGTAAGCGACGGCATTGGTATCAGAAGCCGGAACGTAAAGATAATCATCTCTGGACGTCACCTTTGGGTCGTGAACAACCTGGTCGACCCGGCTCGCATCAATCCGCCGGGTGAGCGCATTCCAGTAATCGTCTTTGATGAGCCGGAGTGTGCGGACCGTGATAGGTTCGTTAAAATCAATGTCGTTGAGAGATAATTGGAGGCGGTTCGCGTCATTGGCCCGTTTCAGTTCCTGCAACAGCACGGACAACGGATACGCGCCCTGGATTTGTTCAATGTCGATTCCGTTCGCGCCGCGAATCTCAAACGGAGTCAGATGATCGTGAATGGTAATTTTCTTGTCGCCGTCCGTATCTTCCTGCCTGATGAGCCGGGCGAGGTTGTCCGGCACGTCAATCGTCTGGGAAAAGACGGGCATTGCTGCCAAACCGGGCAAGAAAATCAGCCAAAGCCACACTCCTCGTGTCATTGAGCAACCTATCGCACGTTTTTAGTCGACTGTCCACGGCCAGAGCGATATGGAATGGCGGCCGTGACGACCGTTTTCAGGCTTAAATAGTTTTTCTGTCCCTTTTTCAGCGTCGGCGGCATTTATAAGTAAATGCAGGAATTGGATGACATCAGTCTGCTGAAGCAATACGCCGAACAGGAATCAGAAGAAGTATTTGCGGCGCTCGTTTCGCGGCATATCAACAAAGTCTATTCCGTCGCCCGGCGCCATACGCATAATCCGGCCCAGGCGGAGGAAATTACGCAAGCCGTCTTTGTCATCCTCGCAAAGAGGATCAATCGCCTGGGCAAACGGGTTATTCTTTCCGGCTGGCTCTATCAAACCGCGCGCCTGGCGTCGCTCACATTTTTAAAAAGCGAAATCCGGCGCGCCCGCCGGGAACAGGAGGCCCGGATGCAAAGTATCCTAAATGAACCTGCCGATGAAACATGGGCGCAAATCGCTCCCCTACTCGACTCCGCCATGGGGTCCCTGAATGAAACCGATCGTCAGGCCGTGGTGCTGCGATTCTTCGACGGCAAAAGCATGCGCGAGGTCGGAGTTGCCCTGGGCGCGAGCGAGGACACAGCGAAAAAGCGAGTGAGCCGCGCAGTCGACAAATTGAGAGTTTTTTTTGCCAGACACGGTGTGCATTCGACCACGGCGATCATCGCCCAAAGCATTTCCGCCAATTCCGTCCAGGTTGCGCCCGCAGCCCTGGCGAAATCAGTGACCGCGATTGCGCTGGCCAAAGGCGCGACGGCTTCATCTTCAACCTTAACCCTGTTCAAAGGAGCATTGAAAGTTATGGCGTGGACCAAAGCAAAAACAGCAATTGTCACAGGTGTTGCCATTCTTTTGGCAGCCGGCACAACCACGATGATTGTGAAACAAAAAGTTTCGTCTGAACAACGAGCGACTTATGAATCGATTTTCAAACATCCGGACAGTGACAGCATGGGCCCTTTGCAAGCCTGTCCGCCGGTCCTCATTATTCGCCCGACTCAATACCCAAATACTAGCAGCGGGATTTGGACGCCCGGTGGCAGAGTGGTTTATGTCAACGCAGACCTGACGGATCTCATTGCCTGGGCCTACAATTTCGACCCGGTGCGCGAGATAGTGCCCGGCGACATGTCGCCGGGCGGCTATGATTATTTGAACACCATGCCGAAACCGACCGATGCCCTGCATACGGCAATAACGAAACAGTTGGGACTGACCGCGCAGCCCGAGACGCGCTCGACGGATGTTCTCCTTCTCAAGGTGTGGGATCCGGATAAACTAAATGCGCTTCGAACCAGGGGAAAACCTTTTGCGTGCTATGGCACAGGGCACGGAGAGACGCAGTTTCGCTATTTTACAAACGCCCCTCTCTCGTTATTGACGCAGCAAATTGTCGAGGGCTATTTCCGAAAGCCGTGCATCGATGATACGGGTGAAAAAGGCAATTATGACTTTTCTATCCAATGGGATGAACCAAAAGGATTGGCCGGCCAATCCCGGTGGGATGCCCTTCAACCCGTCATTGAGCAGCGGCTCAATAGTCTCGGCCTCGAGCTGGTTCATACCAACATGCCCATGCAAATGCTGGTGGTGAACAAGGCGGAATAAAAACTACCTTTGCTGTTTTCCTGCTTACTTTTTTATCCTGTCCGCCAGTTCCTCGGCCGGATACGTCCAAATTTCGGCCAGCGTCGGGTGATAATGCGGCATGGCGGCCAATTCGTGGACGGTCATGCGTTTGGCCATGGCGGCGACAATTTCATGGATCAGGTCACCGCCCATCGGCCCGGCGCAGGCGCCACCGATGATTTCACCGGATTTGGGATCGGCCAGCAGTTTCACGAACCCATCCATCGCATTCATAACGATGGACTTGCCATGGTCGTTGAACGGATAGCTTGCCGACAGGTAAGGAATGCCTTGCGCGGTGGCGGCCTTCTCAGTGAGCCCGACATACGCCAGTTGCGGATCGGTGAACACGACCATAATGAGCAGGCGATAATCCGTTCGCGCGGAATTGGGTTTGATGATATTTCTTCCGGCCACTTCGCCCTGGTGGATGGCAATGTGCACAATCTCATGAGGGCCGGTACAATCGCCCGCCGTGTAAATGTGCGGCGCGGTAGTTTGCATGAGCTCGTTGGCGATGATGGTCCCGCCATCGGACATCTTTACTCCGGCATTCGCAAGGCCCATCCAGGCTGTGTTGGGAATCCGGCCCAACGCAAACAGGACTTCTTCCGCGGAAACAGAAACTGTCTTGCCGTTATGCTCAAATGAAATCGTCTTCAATTTTCCTTTGCGCCTGGCGCTGACCAATTTCGTCTTCGCGTAAAGCCGGATGCCTTCGCGCCTAAAAACATTTTCCACCACGGCCGACGCATCATCATCAAAGTCGTTCAAAATGCGGGCACTGCGCTGGATTTGGGTAACGCGCACGCCAAACCGGGTAAAAAACTG
Organism: Verrucomicrobiia bacterium; assembly: GCA_036489615.1. Taxonomy (GTDB): domain Bacteria; phylum Verrucomicrobiota; class Verrucomicrobiia; order Limisphaerales; family UBA11358; genus UBA11358. Next base: position 11,763 of record DASXFM010000420.1, read on the forward strand.
GGCGAACTCGCACGCCGTCAATCCCCCACCCAAAACGATGAGCGATTTTGGCAGTTTTTTCAGCGACAACGCGCTATCGCTGGTCAGGCAATCGATTTCGTTCAATCCGCATAAAGGGAAAGGAGCGACAACCGAACCTGTGGCGATGACAAATTGTTTCGCCGTAATGGTCGAAGGTCTTTTGCCGTCAGGCTGAACGGGTGTCAGTACGACCGAATGCGGGTCCCGAAATTTCGCATTCGCGCGAATAAATTTGAATTTGCCCGCGTTAAGCTGTTGCACGCGACAATCAGCGAAGTCTTTAATAATCAGATTTTTTCGCGCCATCGCTTTTTTGAAGTCGAGGCGAATTTGCCCGGCACGAACGCCAAACAATCCGGAGTGTTTTACCATGTGGGCCACTTCGGCCATGTAAAGGAGGGCCTTGGTCGGCATGCAACCGCGCAGGATGCACAGGCCGCCCACTTCTTCGCCGCCTTCAATCACGGCGGTTTTCAGCCCGGCGGCCGCCGTGGTCCTGGCCGCGGCATAACCCCCGCTCCCCCCGCCGATGATGGCGACGTCATAATCAAATTGCTGCACGGCCAAAAGATGGCCCGTTTGGCGGGATTTTCAACCCAGAATTGACGCCGTTGACAGAACGTCCGCTCCTTTCAATAATTTGCCTATGAACGAAATTATTTTCCCGCGCAGCGCGCGCGAAACGATGGACGGCTGGCGTCACCTGCCGCGATACGTGGATAAAATCCGATTGCATCTTGCCGGTAAGCTGCATTCCGACTACGTCGAAAATCTCGGCGAAGGCTTTGACGGGATATGGCTCAAATTCGCCGGGGTTGCGCACGAACAAATGGTTGAAGTGGTGAAGAATTCGATCACCGACGGCCAGGTTTGCGACTGGGTACGCCAAAATGTAAAAAAATCACCCACGGAAAAAGAGGCGCATTGGCAGGAAATGCTACACCGCCCAAAGCCGGGTAACGCCGAGGGTGCGGCACGGTTACAGATGCGAAAAGAACAATCCGGCATGGCGCATCGTGATGATATTCAGACATTTGTGGATTATATTGACGCGGACGAGAAGAGGATTTAATTATAGGCGGCATTTGAGAAGGAGTAGATTTGAACCAAATGCCGTCGTTTTGTGTCTTTATTGCACGGTAAAAACCAAACTTGCTGGAAAAATTATGAAAAAACTATCCGTTTCACTTGCCATTATGGCGCTGGCCGCGAGCGTGTTCGCGGTGGAACCGGGCAAACCCGCGCCGAACTTTACGGCAATGGACATCAACGGGAACACGGTTCATTTGAGCGACTATAAAGGTAAAATCGTCGTCATCGAATCCTATAATTCGGACTGCCCGTATTGCCATAACCAATACGCCACCGGCGCGATGCAGGATCTGCAGAAACAATTGGCCGCCAAAGGCATTGTTTGGCTGCTCGTCAATTCCGTTAATCCGCACAACCAAAGCCATCGCACGGATTCCCAGGCGCGCCAGGAAATGGCGTCTGAGAAAATGGATGTGACCGCATGGCTCGACGATAGTTCGGGCGCCATCGGCCATCTCTATGACATGAAGACCACGCCCGACATGTATGTGATCAACCAAAAAGGCACGCTTGTCTATGAAGGCGCGATTGACGATCAACCGGATCCGTTCCACAACCCAAAGTCGGCGCACAATTATGTCAGCGAAGCTGTGGATGATCTGCAAACTGGCAAACCGATCGCCGTTTCACAGACCAAGCCGTACGGCTGCAGCGTGAAATATGCGGATTAATCCGCGCGTTGAAACATTGAATTGTTAAAACGGTTTTGCATTTGCCCGGCCATCCACATGGCCGGGCTTTTTTGCAGAAAGAAGGCGTGCCGCGGCGCGTATTCGGAAGGTGGATTAAAGATTGATCGTGGCGACGAGGCCGTCGCCACCCCTGTGGTGTCTTGCTGCCATCGCAAACCGATTCAACGTTTCAACCTTTTAACGTTTCAACGTCCTTCAATCATTCCATCCACGCCCCATGGCCAGGGCGATTGAACGGCGGCGGGCGTCGAGAGCGTTCAGAATCTGCAACGTATCGCGCGCGGAGACGAACCGGGATGTGGATTTGGTAACGATGACGCCACGGCGGTCAACCTCGGCTTCTCCGAGAAAACCGGCCAACGTATTGCGATACTCGGCGGCCAGAACCGCGAGTGACGGGGACATACGAAATTGCGCGACTTCCAGATCATGAAGTTTGAGGTTCAGGATTTGCAGCTGGACCGCGGAATTGAAGTTCTTAATCACGTCCTGCAATGAAATTTCCGCGCGGACGGGCAGGCTGTTGGACGCGGCGCGGAAATCCGCGGCAACACTCAAAATTTCATCCAACCTTTCACGGCTGATGGCGGGCGTCCATTCCGGGCCGGGGCTGTGGGCGGTGAAGATCACGGTTTGCAACGCCCACCATTTTTCCACGGCCAGGGGAGTGGAAAAACTTTGGTGAAAGGCAGTGAGGAAAGCCGTTTGCCAATTATAATAGCGCGGCAGCGCATCAAGGGTTGCGCGCAACTTCGCCGGCCCGTCGCGAAGGTTCAACAACTCATCCACGAACAAATGAGCGCTGGCGCAATACACCCCGTCGTCCTCGCCGGAAAGTTGCAGGTCCGTTGGCCAGGACAGTTGTTGGAATGTGAGCGTCGAATACGTCTGCAGGACAGAGCGAACGGATTCGAGCGGATCCACGCCCCGTTTGGCAAAGCTCACACGGTCAAGAGGGATCCGGTTCACCATTTGATCGGGAACGGAGAGGATGACCTCCTGGAAGGTGTCAGCAAGTATTTCCTGGGACAACCCTTCGACAAGCCAGGCAGGAACCGCGGCCGTATTCTGGCCGCCATTGCGGTTGGCATAATCCATCAGAAAAACGCTCGTCAGGGCGCGAGCCAGGCGTTCGCGCGGCAGTAAGTCCGGAAGAACGACATGATAAACCAAATGGCCGGCGAAGCTCTCGGGAAAGACTTCCACATTTTCATCCAGCGCGCGCGCCGGCTGAAGCGTCAGGTAGATGGCGCCACCTTGCATGACATCCGATTCAATGCCCATCGCGTGCAGCAGGGAATTTTTGACGCGCTCGGCAGAAACGGCCAGAAACGCCGGATCGAGCCGGACAAATTCCTGATTGGTGGCGATTTCGGGCAGCCCCGCCAGCGGTGATGTTGTTGGCGAACCGACGACAACAAACTGGCCGGAAACGCTATTGGCCGTAATCATGCCGGGAATCGAGGCGTCCGCGAGCGCGGCTCGCGGCCAGAGCAGAATGGAAAGACACACGACCAACGCGAAGACAGATAAACGCTTAAAGAGAACCGGTTTCAACGTTAACGTCTTTTCATTCGCACCTGTGTCATTCCCGAATGAAACGCCTGAACGCACGAAAACATGTTGCCGGAACTATAGCTGGATGTCTATCTATTTATAAACGTCCTTGAAGCGTTGAAACGTATTTCAGTTCTCAATTTGGCGGTCGTACGATTTGCCGATTTGGAAATCGGCGATACAGCAGACTTGGAAGTCTGCGATACGATCACCAGCAACGGTCCGTTCGTTTCAACGTTTTAACCTTTCAACGGTCACTGCTTTGGCGGTTGTTTCGTCAGGGCGACGATCGATTTTATTTTCGCGGCGGCGGCGGCGTCGCGCACTTTAACCATTTTCCCCCAGGGCGAATTTTCGTCCGCGTTGATGTTGAGGACCACATTTGGATTTTTGGCGGCGGCGGATTTCAACTGGTCTTCCAATTGGTTAAACGTGACAGCCATTTTATCCACGAAATAGACGCCGTTGGTATCAATGCTCACGACGAAAGGCAGAGTTTCGGTAGAGCCTGATTGTTTCCCCTGGGAGGATTCGGGCAATTGAAGCTTCAGCGCGTTCTGCTGCCGAAACGTGGTTGTGACCAGCAAAAAAATCACCAGCACGATCAGCACGTCGATGAGCGCGACAATAATGACGGCGGGCGTCTGGCGTCTTTTGCGGACGAAGAAGTGCATGGATTCGATATCGTGCTAACGAATTTGGCCCGCGTATTGCCGACGAACAAACGCATCGCACAAGGCTTCCATTTCCGCAGCCAGGACTTCGACTTTCTTGGTGTAATAGCTCCAGGCAATGAGCGATGGGATGGCGATCAAAAGGCCGATGAGCGTGGCGCGCAGGATCAGCGCAATACCCGCGGCGAGCTTGCCGGCGTCGTTCAAACCGGTCTGGCCGACATCGCTAAACACCGTCATCATGCCGGCAATCGTGCCAACCAGGCCGAGCAATGGCGCAATGCCGACGATGATTTCCAGGACCACCAACCCACGTTCCAGCAGCACAATTTCGTGGCGCGCTGCCGTTTGGAGAGCGTCCACGTTGTCCGCTTTGGGCCAATCCAGGTGATCAGAGGACATTAGAATTAGTCGACCCAGCGGCGAGGGCCTTTGCAGGCAGACGGCGCGCACGGTTTCGATGTCGCCGGGCCCTTCGCAACGGTCGAGGGAATCGACAATCGACTGCGGCACGACCTTGTTCCAGCGCAGTGACCATGCCCGCTCAACAATAAAGGTCACACCCACCAGCGAGGTGAATCCCAGCAATATATAAACAACTGTATCCATAATTTCTTTGAAATGGTGAAGGGAGCGGCGTCATTGGTCAATGATGACGTAAAGCCATTCTTCCTCATCTTAAATCCGGCAGTTCGGGCGACGAAGAACCGCTTGCTCACGCGCTTGGCTCTGTTGACTCAACCCCGAAAGTTTCAAAATTTTACGAATTCAATAGTCGAATGTAAATTGCACATCCATGTGATCACCGAGCTTTATACGCATGTCCTCCGTCCAACGTTCATACGGCGCACCGTCCAACAGAGCTTTTTCGCATACGTATCCAAGCAACTCGCCAACGGAATTTTCCGCAATCCGCACTTGGTTGATGCTCCCATCGTAGTTTAGACAAAACAAAATTACGACTTTGCCCGTCCGGTCCATGGCGAATTGCCGGCTGTCGAGCAGATTCCACCAGTTTTGCCGGACAGTTTCGACAAACCGCTCGTCGTAATCGCCAAAGCCTGTTACTTTGACGTCGAACGCCGGCATCTGCGCCTTGTGTTGGGCGCCGCCCTCCTCTTTCATGGTCATGCTCGGGAAACGGCTGGCCATTTGCTGATAAGCTTCTTTGAGCGTCCGGGGACGCGGTTGTTCCTGCGGTTCCGTGGCCTTATCGGGCTTGCCCAACGTCAAGTCGCCTTCACTTTGCGCCGGCTTGGATTTACCGTTGCCCTGGGACGCGCTGGCCTGTTTCTGTTCCGCCGCCTGCTCACTCGCGATCTGTGCGCGAATTTCGTCCACCGTTTCGGGCACGTCAGCCTGCTTGCCGTCCAGTTGCGGCTTCTGTGAGTCCTTGTTTTGGCTGGTGTCCGCAGCCACGGTATTCTTATTGGAGATGTAATCGGCCTTGACGGGCGCCTGGGTGGCTGGTGTTTGCACGGTCACAAATTCCAGCGGTTCCTCATAGCGTTGGACCTGCATAGGTACCTTCTTTGCAGCCAGAAACGGCAGTTTTGGCATCCAATGAAAGTCCCGGTTCAACTCGTAACCTGCCCAAATCAAGGTGTGGATGAAAAGGGAAATTGCCAGGGCGAGCGCAACGCGCTCGCCCTCAAAACGCCCCGGTCTTAGTGAACCCAATTTATCGCCGGCTCCGGCCATCCGTACATTTTGCCGCATAAAACATGCCGGAGCAACGGACTTTTTGGGACCGTTGAAATGTTAAAGCGTTGAAACGTTGAAACGGGTCGATTAACGAGTATATCTCAACATCGACGCACCGGAAAATTGGGAAAACCTGCAGGCCCGGTACCTGACGCTGCAAACCGCCCAATTTCAGAAACGTCGGGCGGCTATCGGCGTCAACAATGACTAATTCCAATTCGTTGTTGGTTTGCTGGATCACATAGTTTCCTGACGAATCTTCTTCCCGAATTGGTCCCTCGGTGAAGAAATTGTCCCAGTTCGACACGGAATCATGTAAGCGGCAAATATTTTGCGCCTCGGGCCGGGCATCGCCACTACACCTGTTGCGGGACTGGCGGCGAGACGCCGCCGCTACTGCAGTGGTGGCAGGATCGTGACGTGTGTTGCTGCCGAAAACGCTGAGAGCCCATGAAAATCATAGGCATGAGCGAGTACGACGTGCTTGCCTTCCGGCACATTCGTCCATTCCAGGTCTTTATAGAAAAATTGGGCGGGCTGAATATACATTGGCACCGCTTCGCCCGGACGAGCATTTTTAGATGGATTGACCTCCTCGTGCCAAACGGCTTTTTGGGATAACATCTTTCGACCATCAGCATAAATATCAATCTTCACGATATCGCCCGCATGGAGCAGCAGCGTAGTCCGCACGAAGGGAGTAATAAAGAAATTCGCCGGGGCGTGGACGGCCACGCCGTCGGGCAGATTATGTCCGTCGAGTTGGATCTGAACGAAGGCCTCGAGCGGCGCGGAGGGCGGCGGGAGCAGGGTGATTTGGGCCAATCCGCTCACTGTGGACAGGAAGAATAAGATGAGCGTCTTCATGGTGTGTTAGACGGGAGAATTGGGACGGTGCTCCGTAGATTGTACGGCGTTCTTGCCCGAATGATTCTCTCTCCCCCGTGAGCCGTTACGCCGGTTTGGCGACCTGGGATGCGAGCGAGGTCGTGCGATTCCTCCGCGAAATAGTCAGAGCGGACTCATGTCCGCTGCTACACAAAAGAGGTCAGTCGCAACGCGACGATGACAATAAGGATGACGGCGCAGGCGGCATGACGTTTAAACTGTTTACATGGTTGAAAATCAATGACTTAAATGTTTGCAGATGCAGTTGGCGGCGGAAACTTTAGAGGCGTTTTACCCAGGGCGGCGCTCGGGGACTCGCTTGCCCTCATCGTGACGGTCCTTCCAATTAGCTGACACTGTTCAACAGAGGTTGTAAGTGGCAAGACTATGCGTAAATGCCATA
>DASXFM010000466.1:0-8523 GCA_036489615.1 Verrucomicrobiia bacterium
TATCAGGGACGTTTTAACCGCTACCTGCAGGCGCGCGGCCTCGTAAAATGGCAGGAAGAACCGAAGATCTGGGCGTTCCTGGGCGATGGCGAGTGCGACGAGCCGGAAACGCTCGGCGCCATCACGCTCGGCGCGCGCGAAAACCTGGACAACCTGGTTTGGGTCATCAATTGTAATCTCCAGCGCCTGGACGGTCCCGTTCGCGGCAATGGAAAAATTATCCAGGAACTCGAAGGCCTGTTCCGCGGTGCCGGCTGGAATGTCATCAAAGTCATCTGGGGCAGCGATTGGGACGACCTGCTCGCCCGCGACAAATCCGGACTGTTGCTCAAGCGCATGGAAGAATGCGTAGACGGCGACTTCCAAAAATATTCTGTCGAGCCTGGCAGCTATACGCGCAAGCATTTCTTTGGCAAATATCCCGAGCTGCTCTCGCTCGTGAATCATCTCACCGACGGGCAAATCCAAAAATTACTGCGGGGCGGCCACGATCCGAAAAAAGTTTACGCCGCCTACAAAGCCGCTTACACCCACAAGGGCCAACCGACTGTCATCCTCGCCAATACAGTCAAAGGCTACGGTCTGGGCGAAGCTGGCGAAGGCCGCAACATCACGCATCAGCAGAAAAAGATGAACGAAAAGGAGCTTCGCGAATTTCGCGGGCGCTTCGAAATCCCGATCACGGATGACGTCATCGCGGAAATGCCTTTCTATCGCCCGGCGCCGGACAGCCCGGAGATCAAGTATTTGCTCGAACGGCGCAAAGTTCTGGGAGGCTTTTTGCCCGCGCGCATCGTTAAAGACGTAAAGCTGGAAGTGCCGGCCTTGAACCTCTTTGCGGAAGCGCTCAACGCCTCACGCTCTGAAATCTCCACAACCACCGCTTTCGGCGGCATTCTTAGGATCATGCTGAAGCAAAAGGGCATCAGCCGGAATCTGGTACCCATTATCCCCGACGAAGCGCGTACTTTTGGTCTGGATACTTACTTCCGCGAAATCGGTATTTATTCTTCCAAAGGCCAGCTTTACGAGCCGGTGGATAAAAATACGCTCTCGTTTTACAACGAAACGAAGGACGGCCAGATCCTTGAAGAAGGCATCACCGAAGCCGGTTCCATGGCTTCATTTATCGCCGCAGGCACCAGCTACGCATCGCTGGGCACGCCGATGATTCCCTTTTACATCTATTACTCGATGTTCGGGCCGCAACGCGTCGGCGATCTCTTCTGGCTGGCTGGGGACATCCGCGCCAAAGGATTTTTGCTTGGCGCCACCGCCGGGCGCACCACCTTGAATGGTGAGGGCCTGCAACATCAGGATGGCCACAGCCTGCTCCACGCGAGCACGATTCCCACGTGTTTGCCGTACGATCCGGCCTTCGGTTACGAACTCGCGGTCATCATCGCCGACGGCCTGCGCCGCATGTATGTCGAGCGCGAAGACATCTTCTATTATCTCTCGCTCTACAACGAAAACCATGCCATGCCGGCCATGCCGGAAGGTTCGGCGGACGGCATCTTAAAAGGACTGTACAAGTTCAAGACCGGCCCGGAAGGCAAAAAGGCCAAGGCGCATATTTTTGGCAGTGGACCGATCATCAACTCCGCTTTGCGCGCGCAGGAAATTCTCGCCGAACGTTACAATGTCAGCGCTGATGTTTGGAGCGCGACCAGCTACAAATTGTTGCGCAGCGACGCCCTTCGTTGCCAGCGCTGGAACATGCTGCATCCCACGGAAGCGCCAAAGAAATCGTACATTGAAAATCTGCTGGCGAAGGAGCAGGGGACTTTCGTCGCGGTTTCGGACAACATCCGCACAGTGTGCGAACAGATCGCGCCCTGGGTTCCGGGCGGGCTGTTCGTGCTGGGCACGGACGGTTTCGGCCGCAGCGATACGCGCGCGCGGTTGCGACGGTTTTTCCAGGTGGACACCGAAAGCACCGTCATCGGAACGCTCTACGCGCTGGCAGAAAAGAGCCTGGTAGGCCGCGACGTTGTCGCCCAGGCCATCAAGGATCTTGGGGTAAATCCCGAGATGGTCCTGCCGGAGATTGTTTAAGCCCTGGCGGCGATATTTTGTTTTGCCGCCAGTTGCTTCTTCAACTGGCTGATATTCGCCTCGACGCGGTCCTGGTAGAAATTCGGCCCGTCGGGATAGGGTGAATTCAGAAAACGGTGGATGCCTTTGAAATCCTTTTCCAGCTTCGGAAGCACGAATTTTTCCCAAAATTGCGGGGTCTTTTGCATGAGGTCATCCGCGCTGGAAAACATGACTTTAAAATTTCCCTGGCCTCGGTTGTAAGCGGCGGCTTCCTCAAATTCAGAATAAAGGACCGGCAGCTTTTCAACGTAATCTTCGGCAGCCATTTGGCCGAGCAAATCCGCCGCGCCCAGGGCAAAGCCGGTGGTTTTTTCCAATTCGCTTTGGAAGGGGATTTTTTCCAGCGCGGCATCCACCCCCGTGCAACTGATCATGTTTTGGACAGCCCGGATAGCTTCGGCATCAAATTTTTTTGTGGTCAGCAGGCTTGCGGCAAAATCGACGCTGCGCAGGACGTGGATGGCGGTATATTTCGCGCCGGTTCCCTTGGTATCATCCTGCTTTTTCAGGTACCCCGTGTCATGCAGCAGGATCGCCAGCAGGCCCAGCTCAAAATATTTTTCTGTCAACTCCGGCTTGGCCCCGGCTCCATGGCGCCCATTCAAGATTCGCGCCATGCAAAGCGTGCCCTGGAGGGTATGCTCAAAATCGTGATACCGTGTATCCACCGCTTGGTAGCCGGCAAAACGCCCTTCGAAACAATCCGTCGCCCATTCAAAAGCCTGGCGCACAAAGTTTCCATCTGAACCTGGAAACATCCTTTGGTAAATGGCCTGGACCTCTTGGGCTACAGCTATCGAGTCATGAGTAAAAAGCCTGGAAGACACGGGCAAATATAAAGCATGTTGACCGGAAAACAAATTTTTTTGATTACAAAACTCGCCTGCATTTAATTTTCAATGCATAGCCTTTAGTTGTCAAAAACAATTCGCGTATTGCTGCTTTCGCTTTTAGAAATTACTTTTGTACTATCAAGATGAATGAAGCCGGAAAAATCCTGGTATTGACTGGCCTGTTACTGGTGCTGGTCGGTGCCTTGCTTTGGTCGGGCTTCGGCAAAGGCTGGTTCGTCCGTTTGCCGGGGGATATCCATTATTCTAAAGGCGACTTCCATTTTTATTTTCCGGTCGCTACCTGCCTCATTATCAGCGCATTACTGACATTGTTACTGTGGTGGTTTAAAAAATAGAAGCCCGGCGGATTACCTTGACTGTTCAATTTTGGCCAGGTAAGGTGTGCCAATCTCAGAAATCAGCATGGAGCGTTTAATGTCCATTTACGTCCTGCGCGCCATGATCGTTATTCTTGGCTTTCTGGCCATCTATGCTGAGGCAACAACCCGCTACGTTGATATCAACGGCGCCAATCCCGTTTCACCTTATCTCACCTGGCCCACAGCAGCGACCAATATCCAGGATGCATTGGATTCAGCCAGCCCGGGCGACCTGATTTTAGTCACCAACGGCGTTTACGCCACCGGCGGGCGCAACTGGTTTGAGTCCGGCACCAATCGCGTCACCCTGACCAATTCGGTGACATTGCAGAGCGTTAATGGCCCCGCAGTCACACTGATTGTGGGCAGTCATGTTCCTCCAGGAACAAATGTGATCTTCGCGGTTCGCTGCGTGGGAATGGGAAACGGCGCGGTGCTGTCCGGCTTCACCTTGACCAACGGCGAGGCCGGGGGCGGGAATTATCCTAACGGCGGCGGGGTAGCCTATATCTATGGTTCCAGCGGCGGCATCGTCACCAATTGTATTTTGGCTGGCAATCTCAACACCAATAACGCGGGTGGTGGAGCTTATGGAGTGACCCTCGTCAATTGTCAGCTCATTGGAAACTATGCCAGAAGCGGTGGTGGCGCCTGTGCCTGCACCTTGAACGATTGCATAATTGAAAACAACACCGCGGTCAATGGCGGTGGCACCTACGGTGGTGGGATAACCAATTGTACCATCGCCTCCAATACAGCTACTACCCAGGGTGGGGGAATCTATGGCGCCGGCGGTATCTCTGTTTATAATTCAATTATTTACGACAATAATTCACCAAACGGCTCGAATTCATTTTCTGCCAAATTCTTCAGTTGTTGTACCGCCCCCAATTTCCCCGGTAGCGGCATCAGTAATGACCCCGTTTTTGTAAATCTCACTGCGGGTGATTATCACCTGGCTCCTTTCTCGCCTTGTATCAACGCGGGAAATAATGCCTATGCTGCCATCAGTCATGATCTGGATGGCAATCCTCGCATCATCAATGGCACGGTGGATATCGGCGCTTATGAAAGCCCTTACAACGTGCAAACCGTGCACTATGTTAGTTTAAACAGCACCAATCCCATCTCGCCGTATAACAGTTGGAGCATTGCCGCGACCAACCTTCAAAGCGCCGTGGATGCCGCCACCAATGGCGATTTCATTTGGGTCACCAACGGCCTTTATAACACCGGGGGCCGCACTGAAGGCGGCTACACTCTGACCAATCGCGTCGCCGTGACCAAGCCCATTACCATCCAAAGCGTCAATGGCCCGTCGGTGACGGCGATTCAAGGCAAAGCTCCCGTTGGCAGCACTGCCATCCGGTGCGTTTATCTCACCAACGGGGCAGCATTGTATGGCTTTACGCTGACTAATGGGGCAACGTTGGGTTCGGAAAATGATCCTTATGGAGGAAATGGCGGCGGCCTGTTATGTGAGACCCGGGCGGTGGCTTCCAACTGTGTCATTGTCGGCTGTTCGGCTTACAATGGCGGCGGCGCGGAAGGCGGCACTTTAAATGACTGCACAATCTTGCGAAATTCCGCGAGTTACAGCGGCGGCGGTGCCTTCGGACGCCAGCAATATATTGGAGGTATTTCAAACATGCTGATTAATTGCCTCATCAGCAGCAATATCGCTTATCTCGGCGGCGGTGCGGGTTATAGCGTTTTAAACGGCTGCATTATCGCCAGCAATACCGCGCCCGCCAGCGAGGCCGGTGGCGTCGCTTACAGCACATTGACGAATTGTCTGCTCACAGCAAATCAGGCGGCTGACGGCGGCGGTGCTTTTTACAGCACTCTGTTCAATTGCACGGTCGCCGGCAATTTAGCTAATTATGGAGGTGGTACCTACGAGAGCGGCAATGACAATTGCATCGTTTATGACAATCGTTCGGCTTTCGGGGGCCCTAATAGCAATTATGAGAGCAGTGCTTTCAGTTATTGCGATACCACGCCCCTGCCATCGGGTATAGACAACCTCACCAACGACCCCGCTTTCATAAACCCGGCTAGCGGCGATTATCACCTTCAATCCCTCTCGCCTTGCATTAATTCCGGCAACAATTCTTACATTACGAGCGTCATCGATCTCGACGGCCATCCGCGCATCCAGGGCGGTACCGTGGATATCGGTGCTTACGAATATCAAACTCCAACCTCGGTCATTTCCTACGCCTGGCTCCAGCAATACGGACTGCCCACCGATGGCTCGGTGGATTACACCAATTTGGATGGCACATCCTTTAACGTCTATCAGGACTGGATTGCCGGATTGGATCCGACTAATCCCGCTTCCGTCCTCGCCATGACCACGCCAAACGCCGCCACCAACAACTCTGGCATCACTGTTACGTGGCAAAGCGTGAACGGCATTGTGTACAACTTGCAGCGTTCCACTAATTTGCCGGTTTTCATCACCGTCCAGGCCAACATTCCGGGCGTGGGCAGCTCGACCAGTTATAACGACACCACCGCCACCAACAATGGCCCTTATTTTTATCGAATTGGCGTCCAATAACAACCGGTAACGATAATGTAGACACTTAAGTTTTTGATTCCCAATGATGTAAACACTTTTCAAAAAGTGTAAGGAGTTTTGTAAACACTTAAGTTATTGATTATCAATAGTGTAAACACTGTAAACACTTTCCCGCGATATATGCATTTCACTCATCTCAATCTTCATAATCTCATCGCAAACATTTTACAGCATCGCTCTACCGATACTTCCTCATTGATTTTTTCCCGCGTCATTGTAGAGTTTCGCCCATGGAAAATACGCAAGTTCCGCAGATTGCGCAGTATATACCGGTTTTGATCCTGCTCGCCATCGCCATCGGGTTCGCAGTGGGCGTTTTGGTGCTGTCCGTTCTCGTCGGTTATCGCAGCAAACATAACCGCGCGAAAGACACCGCCTATGAATGTGGCAAAGATCCCATCGGCGAAGGTGGCGCCCGCTTCTCCGTGAAGTTTTACCTCGTGGCGATGCTATTCATCCTGTTCGATATCGAAGTCGTTTTCCTCTATCCTTGGGCGGTCGTGTATCGCCAGATGCTCGCTGACCACGCCATGCGCAATTTGATCCTTGGCTCCATGATTTCGTTTATGGTCATTTTGTTTGCCGGTTTTGTTTACGCGCTGAAGAAAAAAGCGTTTGACTGGAAAGGCTAATTTCACAGGGCGCAGAGCAGGCCCTTACCGACTGCTTTAAAGGACATGATTAAATTTGGCACCAGCGGCTGGCGCGACATCATTGCTCGCGAATTCACCTTCGATAACGTCCGGCTGGCCACCCAGGGCATCGCCGATTACCTCAAGTCCGAACTTTCAAATCCCAAATCCGCGATTGCCGGACGGAAGCCAGTCGTCATCATCGGGCACGACACCCGTTTTTTGGGCAAAGAATTTTCCCTGGCCGCTGCCGAAGTCCTGGCCGCCAACGGCATCGAGCCGTTGCTTTGTGACCGCGACACTCCCACGCCGGTCATCGCCTATGCCATTCGCCATCGCAAGACGCTCGGCGGGATCAATTTCACCGCCAGTCATAATCCGCCGGAATATCAGGGCCTGAAATTTTCCACCGGCAATGGCGCACCGGCCACGCCCGAAGTCACGGAGCAAATCGAAGCAAACATCGCGAAGCTGAAGTCTAAAAACTTCACGTTCAAAGGCGCGGTCATTGGGACCTATAAATGCAAAACCTTCAACCCGCAGCCCGATTACTTCAAGCAACTCCACAAGCTCATTGATTTTTCCGTCCTTAAAAAAGCAAAACTTAAAGTCGCAATCGATTTAAGCTACGGTACCGGACACGGCTATCTGGACACACTACTGCAGAGCGTTGGAGCAAAGATTACCTTGTTCCATAATGAGCTGAATCCGCTCTTTGGCGGCCATCATCCCGAACCAAATGCCGAGAACATGGTGCCGGTGAGCAAGTTTGTGCGCAGCGGCAAAGCGCAGATCGGTTTGGGCCTGGATGGCGATGCCGACCGCTTCGGCGTCGTCGACAAGTCCGGCACCTGGCTGACGCCCAATCAAATCCTCACGCTGGCCTTGTTTCATTTGAAAAAGAACCGTGGCTGGACAGGCGCAGTCGTGCGCACCGTGCCCACAAGCCACCAGGTGGATGCCGTCGCGGAAATGCTCGGAGTCAAAGTTCATGAAACACCAGTCGGCTTCAAATACATCGGGGCCTTGATGGAGAGCGAGCCAATCATCGTTGGTGGCGAGGAATCAGGCGGCTTGAGCGTCAAAGGACACGTGCCGGAGAAAGACGGTATCCTGGCCTGTCTCCTCCTGGCTGAACTGGTAGCGACGGAGAAGAAATCCCTTGGCCAGATACTGACTGAGCTTTCCAAAAAGATCGGAGAGTTTTATACCGACCGCATTAACATTTCCTTTGCACCGGAAAAGAAGGACGCACTGCTGGCCAAACTCGGCACGGGATTAAAAAGCATTGGACCATTTAAAGTGGAGAAATTCATCACGACTGATGGCTATAAATTCCTGCTGCCGAACCGTGAATGGGTTGCTTTCCGGGCCAGCGGCACAGAGCCATTGATCCGTTGTTATATCGAAGCCCGATCAAAAGCCAATTTAAAGAAGCTGGAAACCGCTTGCCGTAGAATTCTCGCTATATAACGGTTAAGCAGCTTTGACTGCTTTCACAACCTTCTGCGCCGCGTCGGCCATCGAATCGCCAGTGATGATCGCCACGCCCGATTCGGCCAGCGTTTTCTTTCCCGCCACTACGTTATTGCCCTCAAGCCGCACGACCAGAGGAATGTGCAACTTCGTTTCCTTGACCGCAGCCACGATGCCTGTGGCAATGACGTTGCAATCCATAATGCCGCCGAAAATGTTGACGAGGATTCCCTTCACGTTGGGGTCGCTCAGAATGATCTTAAACGCCGCCGTGACTTGTTCCTTGCTCGCGCCGCCACCGACATCGAGAAAGTTGGCCGGCATCCCGCCGTAATGCTGGATGATATCCATGGTGGCCATGGCCAGCCCCGCGCCGTTGACCAGGCATGCGATAGTGCCATCCAGCTTGATATAATTGAGGTTGAATTTGCTGGCCTCGATTTCCAGCGGCGCTTCTTCGTTCAGGTCGCGCATTTCCTGGATGTCCTTGTGGCGGTACAGGGCGTTGTCATCGA
>DASXFM010000028.1:0-8102 GCA_036489615.1 Verrucomicrobiia bacterium
GTCCCCACCCCGGTTTATCATTGAAGGCCGCAATCTGCTGAGATCCGGCGTTAAAACGTCGGACTATTTCCTGTTGTCTTTGAAGGGAAACTTTTCCCTGGGTTTGAATTCTCACGCTTGAGTTTCAAGGCTTCGAGGCCCACTAATCCAATCCGCTTGGCTTCAACGCTTCGACGTTTTTGAGATTTTTGAGGCTTTTGACGATTCCGTCTCCAACGCCAGCGGGAAAATCTCAGAAATGAGGCGGACGAAATGGACCTTCAATTTGGAGCGCACTTCCGGGGGGGTTTCTTCCCAATCGGACTTATTTTGTTCGGGCAAAATCACTTCTTTGACTCCGAATCTTTGGGCGGCCAGGACTTTTTCCTTGATACCGCCGACCCGCAACACCCGGCCGCGCAGGCTGATTTCGCCGGTCATGGCCACCTGCGAGCGTACGCGGCGTTTGGTCAGCAGGGAAGCCAGGGCGGCCACAATCGCCACGCCTGCGCTGGGGCCGTCTTTGGGCGTCGCGCCGGCGGGAACGTGAATGTGGATGTCGAATTTTCCGTAGTCGGTCAAATCAATATCCAATTTTTTGGCCTGGGCGCGCAAGTAACTGACGGCGGCCTGGGCGCTCTCTTTCATCACGTCTCCGAGCGAACCGGTTAAGATCAAACTCCCGCGCCCGCGCATGCGGGTGGCTTCGATGAACAGGATTTCGCCGCCCACAGGGGTCCAGGCCAAACCGGTGGAAATTCCGTGTTCAGTGATTTTCTCCGCGGTTTCGGCCACAAAGGGCGCGTGGCCGAGATATTCAGCTACTTGCGTCGGTTCGATTTTAATCGTCGTGGGGTTGCCGTTGCGGGAAACAATCTTGCGTGTGGCCTTGCGCACGAGCGCAGCCACTTCCCGCTCCAACTGGCGCACCCCCGCTTCGCGGGTGTATTCGCGAATCGTTTTGCGAAGCGCTGCGTCGGTAAGTTTAATTTCCTGGCGAGTCAGGCCGTGTTCCTCGATTTGCCGGGGCACCAGGTAACGCTTGGCGATTTCGAGTTTTTCGGTTTCGGTATAGCTGGGGAGTTCAATGACCTCCAGCCGGTCGCGCAATGCCGGGTGGACCGGGTCGAGCCAGTTCGCTGTTGCGATGAACAAAACGCGCGACAAATCAAATGGCAGATCCAAATAATGATCGGTGAACGTCGTGTTTTGTTCGGGGTCCAGCACTTCGAGCAGGGCGGCGGCGGGGTCGCCTCGAAAATCCGCTCCGACCTTGTCCAATTCATCCAGCAAAATGACGGGATTGCGGCTCTCGATGCGGCGCAGCGTTTGAATGATTCGTCCGGGCATGGCGCCCACGTAAGTGCGGCGATGGCCCCGAATTTCGGCCTCGTCCCGGATGCCACCGAGGGAAATCCGGGCGAATTTGCGGCCCAAAGCGTCGGCAACGCTCTTGCCGAGAGATGTTTTTCCGACGCCCGGCGGGCCCACCAGGCAGAGAATCGGGCCTTTGATCTGTTTGCGGCGTTTGATGACAGCGATGAATTCCAACAGCCGGTCCTTGACTTTTTCCAGGCCGAAATGTTGTTCGTTCAGGATTTTCTCCGCCGCGTTGAGGTCCAACTTGTCCTCGGTCGCCTTTTCCCACGGCAAGGTGAGTATCCAATCCAAATAATTCCGGGAAATGCCGTATTCCGCGGCGGCGGGAGGCGTTTGCTGAAGGCGCTCCAATTCCTGGTTCGCCGCTTTGCGAACCTCTTCGGGCATGGGCGTTTGGTCGACTTTATCCCGTAACGACTTGATTTCGCCCGGGCCCTGGTCGCCTTCGCCCAGTTCGCGTTGGATAGCCCGCATTTGTTCGCGCAGGAAAAAGTCCCGCTGCGTTTTTGAAATGGACGACGCGACGTCGTTTTGAATTTTGGAACTCAACGTCAGGACTTCCTGCTCGCGGTTCAACATCGGCAGCAGTCTTTCGAGGCGTTCCCGGACGGAAATCGTTTCCAGCAGTTTTTGCCGTTCTTCGAGATCCATGTTTAGGTTCGCGGCGATCAAATCCGCGAAATGGCCGGGATGCTCGGTATTGATCGCGGCTATTTTGACGTGCTCGGAAAATGAGGGCGAAATTTTGGAGATTTCTTCAAATTGCCGGTGCGCATTGCGGAGCAGGGCGTGAAGTTCGATGGAATCCTCAGTTTCATCGTGCAAAAGATCATAGCCCGCGCGCAAATACGGCGTCGGGGGCGAATACGTCTTAACGCGGATGCGCCAGAGGCCCTCGACCAATACTCGCGCGGTGCCGTCGGGAAATTTTACCATTTTGGCTACGCGGGAGACGCAGCCGACCTCATATAAATCTTCAGGCGCCGGCTCAGCCACTTCCGCGCGTCGTTGGAGCACCGCCCCGAACAAGCGGTCGCCGGCCACGATATCGTCAATCAACTTGAGGCTCGAACCGGTTTCAACCAGCAGCGGCACGACCGCGCCGGGAAAGATGACGATGTCCGAAAGTCCCAGAATCGGCAAAGAATCCGGTAGCGACCGCGATGAGATCCGCGACGGGGCGGCTTTATCGGCGGCACCTAAAATACTGATGAACTCTGTCTCTGGCGAAGTCATTGTTGTTTATTCAATTGAAGTCGCCCTGCAAACTTCATGCCATATTTGATTCAATTTGACCATTAGACTGACTCCTCGCATAAACTTCTCAAGATTTTATTTTTTATCTACGCATTTGTCTACTCTCTTCCTTCTGCCGGGAATTCGCCGAAAAAGCCCGGTGACACGCATTCGAGACGGTAGCCCTCGGTATTCCTTCAGGCCAAATGATTTGGATTGAATTTTTCAAGCGGGACTGTGACAATGCCAAGATGAAGTTAAAATCGGTTTATCTTCCCCTCATTATGGGGATTTGCGCGCTTTTCATGAGTCATTCAGCTTGGGGGCAGGGCACCGCGTTTATGTACCAGGGCCAGCTCGGCAGCAGCGGCGCGGCGGCCAATGGCATTTACAATTTCAAATTTGTCCTTTTTCCGACCGATGAAACTAACACGCCGCCAGCCAGCGGTTCGTTGACCAATTATGATGTCGGGGTAACCAACGGCCTGTTTGCCACCACTTTGGATTTTGGCCCCGGCATTTTCACGGGCGCGAATCTTTGGCTCGAGATTGGGGTTTGCACGAATGGTCTGACGAGTTTCACAATGTTGTCGCCTCTTCAGCCGATCTTGCCAACTCCGTATGCCATCTTCGCGAATTCGGCCAGCAATTTGGTAGGACAACTGGCGGCATCCCAATTGAGCGGCACGTTGCCGGCCAGTGCGTTTACTGGCTATACGAACACGGTCGCGCTGACCAACGGAGCGAACCTTTTTGCCGGCGCGTTTAGCGGCAACGGCGCCGGGGTAACCAACGTGAGTGTGACAAACCTGGTCGGGGTGCTGGCGGATTCGCAATTGCCCGCGAATACGGCGTATTTAAACAGCAATCAAACGTTCACGGCCAACAATACATTTAATGGCGCCAATACCTTCACGAACCTCTATGGAAACAGTTTTTCAGGCAGTTTTTTTGGCAATGGCCTGGTCGGGTGGATCGTGGTTCCAAGCAATACAGTGAATGCTTCGATTGATACCGGCTATTTGTTGACCAATTCTCAGATCGTGACGGTTTCTTTGCCCGCGACGGCTCATGTGGGTGATGTGGTGCGCATTGCCTGCGCCGGCGCCAGCGGCTGGCAGTTGGCGCAAGTCGCTGGTGAATTTGTCATCGGCAACTTTTTGAGCTATGGCCAAACGTGGTATCAGAGCGAAGCCAGCGCCCAGGACTGGACGTCGATTGCGTCATCATCCGATGGGACAAAGATGGTGGCCACCAGTTCGGCTGTGTCATCAGGCAACGTTTGGGTTTCAGCCAATTCAGGGCTAACCTGGTCGGGCACCAGTGCGAGCGGAGATGCCTCGGTATGGCAGGCGGCTGCGTCGTCGGCCGATGGCACAAAATTGTACGCGGCGGCCGGCAACGGTGGATATGTTTATTTCTCGACCAATACCGGTTCAGAATGGTCGCCGCTGGCGTCAGTCACTAGTTGGAGTTCCATCGGGTGCTCGTCGGATGGAACACGGCTCGTTGGGGGCTCAACCGCAGGCTTTCTATACAGCGCCTTGAACGGCACCTTCATTACCAGCTATAGCGCAGGTAGTCCGGTGACATCGGTCGCTTCCTCGGCGGGCGGAAATTATTTGGTCGCCTCCACTTTCAACGGCAGCCTTTATGTTTCCAGCAACTACGGGACAAATTGGACCCAGGAGGGAGGCTCGGCAAAATGGAGCGCTGTCGCATGCTCCAGCAGCGGGGCGAGGATGGCCGCGGCAGTTTCCAATGGTACCGTTTATGTCTCTTCCAACTTCGGTTCGAGTTGGACGGCAACGGCTGCGCCCACTGAAGACTGGGTCTCTATTGCTTCGTCGTCAGACGGCAGCAAGCTGGTGGCAGCAGCGGCAAAAGGCGGCCTTTTTACATCCTTGAATTGGGGCACCACCTGGACGCTCCAGACGAACAACAATGCGTCGGCCAGCGCCAATTGGTCGTGCGTTACTTCGTCATCGAGCGGCAATGTCCTGGCCGCCGCGATTAACAATACCCTTACCACCAGCCCCTACGGCATTTACACGTCGCAGGCGGCAGCGCAAACGCAAACCACAACGGGGACGAGCGGTTACATTAGTGGAGGCCAGGCATCCGCCGCCGAGTTGCAATGCATCGGTAATAACCAGTGGATGCCTGTGAGTGTTTCGGGAACCATTTGGGCGCAATAGCATTGCGAACTACGTTGAAGCGTTGAAGCGTGGTCGGCAAATCATTGCTGGGCCTGTTGGCGAAAGTGATCTGACTGGCTCAAAAATGCCCTTGGATTTTCGAAAATCACTTTTTCGACGACGGCGGCAAGATGGCCTCGCCGTTTCATTTCCAAAGCCGTTTTGGGCACGGCCAGCGGGTCGCTCACGCCCCAATCGCAAGCGCTATTGAGCCAAAGGCGTTCGTTCCCATAAATCTCCAGGATATCGACTGCCCGGGCCGGAGTGCATTTAGTTTCCGGATAGAGTGTCATGCCCGCCCACATGCCCGCATTCAAAACCATTTCCACCGTATGCTCTTCCACGTGGTCAATGATCACGCGTTCCGGTTTGATGCGCCGATCGTTCTTCAGGACATCGAGAATTAATTTTGTGCCTTTGAGTTTGTCTTCGAGGTGCGGCGTATGGACCAAGATCAACTGGTTGTGGACGGCGGCCAGTTCGACCTGCATTTCCAGCACCCGCATTTCATTCCGGGAATTTTTGTTGAGGCCGATTTCGCCGATGCCCAGGACGTTGGGGCGGTCCAGGAATTTCGGGACCAGGGCGATGACTTCTTTGGCGAGCTTTACGTCCTCGGCCTCCTTTGAATTGATACAGAGCCAGCAGAAATGTTTTAGGCCAAATTTCGCGGCGCGCCTGGGCTCATGCTCCGTCAGTTGGGAGAAGTAATCAAAAAAACCTTCGGGCCCGCTTCTATCGAACCCGGCCCAAAACGCGGGTTCACAGACGGCCTCGCAACCCGCCAAAACCATTCGTTCGTAGTCGTCCGTAACGCGGCTGACCATATGGGCGTGGGGTTCGATATAGCGCATGGCTTGAATTGATGGGTTTATCGTTTAAAGCGCCGCCGCGCCGACAGCGCCCTTGCCGGGGGCCTTGTCAACGGGCTCCGTTGAGTGGTCGCTGAATGCCAGCAGGACATCCTGGGCTTTGTGTTGGCTGCGGGCGGACAATTTGTCGAGCGCGGCGCGAAATGCCGCGATGCGGAAATCATCGGCGCCTTCGGCGCGCTCCGTGCGGTCGAGAAACGCGGCGATTTCAATCAACTTGTGCCGGGCATCCAAAAAATAAAGATCGAGAACCTGTTGGCGGGTCATAGGAATTGGCGATTTACGATTTACGAGTTGAATTTTGCATGTTTCCGTCAAACGTCAACCTTAAGTCTTAACCGACTCCATCCATTCCAGGATCCATCTGGCTGACTCTGTGGTTCCGGTATTGAGGACGTTATGATCGGCGCGGCGAACGATTTTATAATCGCGCAGAGCGGGACAATTTCGCTTCAGCCAGCGGCGAACGGGCGGCCATGGCACGATGGGGTCCAGAATTCCGGTCAGGCCGAAAATCGGTACTTGCGTTGTCATCGCTGTTGCGCGCGAATCGTTTTCCCCAACCAAACGAAGCCGGTGCTGTGCGGCTTCGCGGTCCTGCCGATCGCGCCGGCGCGCAAGAAATTCATCCAATGTCTTGAGGGTTTCCGGCGATCGGCGGTAGCGATATCGGGCAAAACGGGCGTAGCCAAATATAACTTTTACGAAGAGAAAGGACGGGACCTGTCCGGCGATCAGTTCCAACCAACGCATGAACCGTTGCGCCGGGTACCTAACAAAGCCGCCCGCCAGGACCGCGCCGTTGACGTGAAATTTGCCGCGGACGATGAGCTTCCACATCGGCTGCGAGCCGAAGGATTCACCGAGCAGCCAGCCTTGAGTGATTCCAAGTTTCGAAAGCTCGTCTTCAATTGCCGCGGCGTAATCATCGAGTGACCACGTAAGTGTGCGCGGATACGTCATCTCAACGAAGTGGACGCGTCCGGCCACAGCCGCCCGAAACCCACCGATCAGCGTCCAGTCTCCATGCAAGCCCGGCAGGTAAACCAGCACGGGCAGCGAAGGATCACCGTAAGCGCGCAGTTCGATTTTTTCTTCCATCTACGGGAAACGAGATACACGAGGTGGATGAAAGAAAGAAGCGCAAAGCAGATACTTATAAATAGCGGCGCGTGCTGCGTGGTGCGCGGTGCGTCAAGAATAAGCAGACCGCGTCCCGCATACTTGACGTAACACGCACCACGCAGCACGCCGTGCGAATTCTTGATGTTGGTGCCTGGAATTTGGAGCTTTCCGGTTTGTCCTCTACATTTGTAAAGATTCCGCTTGACGTCCTCTACGTTTGTAGAGATGATGCCCGCATGCCGAAGAATCGTGTCGAACTGACGGGGGCGGAATGGCCGGTCATGAAAGTCATTTGGGAGATTGAACCCTGCACCGCTCCCGCCGTCCGCGAGATATTGGCCAAATCCACCGGTTGGACGTATTCCACCGTGCGCACCCTTATGGACCGCATGACGGTCAAGGGTCTGCTCAAGGCCAAAAAAGAAGGGAAGGTCACCATCTACAACTCCGCAGTCACTCAAGGCGAGGCTCAGCACGGCGAACTGTTTTATACGGTAAAACATGCTTTTAATGGCGCATTTGCGCCCCTGGTGCAGTGCCTCCTGGAAAGCAATGACCTCGATGAAAACGAACTCGCAAAGATTGAGGCGCTCATTCAGTCGGGAAAAAACAGGCGAAAATCCAGAAGATAGGACAACAATCTATGAGCGAATGTATCGAGGCGCTGAATGGTTGGGGCGAACATTTTTGGGATTTCGCCTGGCCGATGCTGTGGCAGTCGAGCTTTCTTATCGCCGTCGTTTTCGCATTTGATCGGATGTTCGCCCGGCGCATTCGTGCGTCGGTCCGCTACGCGCTCTGGATGGCGGTACTGATCAAATTGATATTGCCGCCTTCCCTGGCGCTGCCCACGAGCGTGACGTGGTGGTTATTGCGTCCACACGCGGTGGTTGAGCATCCGGTGGCGCAGAATTATACCGTCAGTTTTGGCGATTCAGTCCCTGATATGCTCCCGCTACCGACGGTGCCCGCAGTTGTGCCGCGGCCGGAATTGAGTAATGCCGCGTGGGCTCTGCTCGCAACGGTTGCAATGGGTGCGGGATTGTTGTCGTGGCTGACCTTCCGCTGGTTGCGGGTTGCGGGAAAGGTTCGCCGGGCAGTGCCTGCGCCGACTGAATCGTATGGCATTCTGGAAGAGGTGCGGCAATTGGCCGGATTGCGCCGGTGTCCACGACTCAAGTTGATTGACGATGCTCAATCGCCGGCGGTTTACGGATTGTGGCGTCCGGTCATCTTGCTGCCACGGACGATTGCAAGCCGGCTTTCCGTCTGTCAACTGCGCGCCGTGCTGCTGCATGAGGCGATGCATTTG
>DASXFM010000088.1:0-8869 GCA_036489615.1 Verrucomicrobiia bacterium
ATGCCAAAGAACGCGGGAGACACGGAATTTATCAGCATACCCGGAAAAGTGCATGACAACGGTTGTTCTTTCACCTTCGCTGACGGGCATGCGGAGATTCACCATTGGTTGCTAAACATTTTCCCCAACCAAAATTGGGCAATTACGGCTTCAACTCCCACTATAAATGGCGGCCCGAACGGTGGCTGGGACGGCAATGTCCTGCATAATCCAGACCAAATTTGGGTAGCTCATCGTGCATCCAGGCCTGTTCCTGGCGCGATTGTTCCCTATCAACCATGATTAAATGGATATAATGGGGCCCGCTTAAAAAATTGGGTTCTCGTAATGAGCAAGATCGACCAGGCGCAAAAAGCTTCTGTGAAAATAAGAACCAGAGTGCCGATCGCCGTTGTATTATTGTCTTTTGTCTTTCTTGCTTCAATCGAAGCCTGGGGCCTGACTTCCGCGGAGTTGGAGGCTGACATTCGCAGTGCGACGACCGGGTGTCCCGCTTTCACCATCACACCGCCGTCAACCGGAGGCGCGACTGTAGACGCTTCCACTTACGGGGTCAGCCCCAGTAACACCGGCGCGCAAAATTATACGGATTTCACGAACGCGATTGCCCATTGCAAGAGCCAGGGAGCCTATAAGC
Source organism: Verrucomicrobiia bacterium (assembly GCA_036489615.1). GTDB lineage: Bacteria > Verrucomicrobiota > Verrucomicrobiia > Limisphaerales > UBA11358 > UBA11358. The sequence goes on from DASXFM010000088.1 coordinate 638, forward strand.
TGACCGTGCCAAAGGGCACCTATTACATAGGCCAATACGGGAAGTCCTACGGTAATGGCATTCTTTACTTCAACGGCCTCCATGATTTTATTTTTGACGGGCAAGGCTCCACTTTTATCATGCAATCCAAAAGTGACTTCGTGGAAGTGATGAACTGCTCCCGGGTCGTCCTGCAGAATTATACAATGAACTGGGACTGGTCTCTGGAACCGGTTCAAAGTCTCACAGAGGTCGTCAACATTGCCACCAATGGTGCTTACCTGGACTTGTATTATCCTTATGAAAGCAATCCAGCCACCAACTCACTTTTATATGAACTGGACGAAGTCTCCGAATTTGACGAAACGAATGAGACCAATTATGACTTTTCCAACCAGGGCGCCGGCATCATCGGTGTTGGCGATATCGCCACCAGCGAAACGACGAATCTGGGAAACGGAACCCTGCGGTTTTACACCAGCAAAGGCAATGGTTGGTTTTATAATCAAGGATTTCGGGTTGGCCAAGACTACCTGATCCGTCATTACAGTTACCAATATCCCGGGAATGATATGGAACACAATAGTAATTTGACCGTCAGCAATGTCACGGTGTATTCGACGCTGGGCATGGGCTTTTCGCTTAATGACAACCAATATTATCAGGTCATTAATTCGCGCCTCATCCGTGAACCTGGCTCGATTTACCACCTGTCAAGCGCTTCGGATGGCGTCAACATTTCCAAATCGTACGGATACTTCAAACTGCAAAACGATGAACTCGCGAACTGTGGTGACGACAATATTAACATTCACGATGGCACATCTGAGGGAGTGAACGTTACCGGCCCCAATACGCTCATCGCCAGCAATTGCGTTGATTGGCGAAATCCTTTCGCGACGGGTGATATTGTGGAACTGCGCAAGGGGGATTATACTCCCTGGAGTTGGTCCTCGGCCCTGACAGCGGTTTCCGCGTATTCCAACAACGACACCGTTAAGCTCACTTTCGCCGGCAACCTGCCTGCGGGCCTGACTGCCGACAGCATTCTTTTCAATCACACCTACAACTCAGGCAATTATATTATCAGCGGCTGCTATATTCACGACAGCAAGGGCAAGGGAGCTTTCCTTCACACTGCCAATGGAACGGTTGAGAATAACCAGTTCATCCGAAACTATAACCCTGGATTATTTATAGCAAGTATCAATTCGTACTATGGCCTGGGCTCGTCCTACGGCGAGGGATACGACCCAAGCAACATTATTGTTCAAAGCAACACTTTTGACGGCAATAATATTATCAGGAATAATGGTGTCACGGATACGTATTTTCCAAATGATATCGTATTAGTGGCGCAAACCGGTCCCGAATCTATTGCAGCGTACCCTATCTGTAATAATATCATTTTCGAAAACAATCTAGTGAAAAACTCAACCCATGCGTCCATGGAAATTGCCTCCGCGACCAATGTGCTTGTGGAAAACAATACATTTGAGAATCCCTGCCTGACGAACGACGATTCCGCTGTATTGGGGAGCATCATGGTGCTCAAGAGCAGCTCCGTCATTTTCAGTAATAATGATCTGGTGGTTGATGCGGGAGTAACAAGCTATAAAACAAATATTTACGTGGACACCGCAACCGCCACAAATAATATTTTCGTTTTTCCTTTTGCGAGCGTCACGATTGACGCCGGTCCGCCGGTAATTGATCAGGATCTGGAACCCACCTTCTCCACCGCTTTTGTCGGGGCCACGAATACTTTCTCGATAGACGTGTCCGGCAGCCAGCCAATCGCCTGCCAATGGTACCAAAACGGGCTGCCGATTGTTGATGCAACGAACCAGGATTATACATTCGCTGTTCTTGACGGCACAAATACCTATTATTGCGCGGTCACCAACAGCTACAGCGCCGGTGTGCCGACAGAAAGCAGCACGGCGACGGTCATTGGCATCTCTCAACCGATCCTTAACCCGGCCGATTTCAATTCACAGTTAAAAATTACCGTCACTGGTTACAATCGACCTGAAACATTGAATAATTTCCCCGTGCTGGTCGAGTTGGGGCTGGGCATTCCGGGGTTTTCCTATTCCGGATTCGCTTCGCCCGCCGGGGGAGATTTACGGTTTACCGATGCAAGTGGCACCCGTGAGATTCCGTATGAAATTAATCAATGGAATCCCGGCGGTATTTCTTCAATCTGGGTGCAAATGCCGATATTGTACGGAACCAATGATATTTCCGGGAACAGCAATATCATTTACGCATATTGGGGCAATCCTGGGGACGTTGCGCCACCCGATTATACGACCAATGGCGCTGTCTGGCTCTGGGCGGCCCCTTCGTATGAAGTGGTATATCATCTGGAACAAAATGGATTTCCCTATTTTGACAGCACGCTTCAATATCCGGCAACCCACGGAATTGCGCCCGCTTCCGCAACCGGCATCATTGGCGAGGCTGCTTCGTTTAGTCACACACCATACCTTGACGCTGGATTCGTCAATTTAGGCAACGATTTCACCATGTCGGCCTGGGTGAATGTGCCGGCGACCGCTACCAGCATTCAAACGATTTGGGGAAATGGAGACGGAGTTGCCGAATCGGCTGAGTGTCTCTTTTACGTGGATAACTATAATACCAGCGATGGTTCTTTGATTTTGACGACCGGCGATGGCGGCGCGACGGAACATCAATTAAAGTCCGCAACCGGGGCGGTCAGTTTTAATCAGTGGCATTTGGTGACGGCGGTGGTGGATCGGACCGACGGCAACGCGCAATTGTATGTGGACGGCAATCAAGTGGCTACCGGTCCCGCCATGACTGACTTTCCAATCAACACCGATATGGATTTAGGCCAGGACAATGGCGGCAGCTTTCAATACAGGGGATTAATTGACGAAGCGCGGATACGCTCGGGCTTGAGCTCGACAAATTGGATTTGGGCCAGCTATATGACGGTGGCACAAAATTCCGGGTTTGAGAATTATTCATCCGTAATTTCTCCCGGTGGGACGCTTAAGATCGAGCTTTCCGGCACTAGCGCGATTCTGATCTGGCCGGAAGGCACGCTGCAATCAGCCGGCCAGATCAATGGCCCGTATAGCGACGTCCCGGACGCAACATCGCCATACACGAATGCCGTGCAGCAAACGCAACAATTCTACCGCGTCCGCATGGGAGAATGATGCAGGATAATCTATTGTGAAGATTGTGAAGAATTGAATGATTCAATCGATGTATGGGCAATAAACGTATGAAACAATCCCGGTTCATTCTTTCGATCATTTTAGCTGGTTGCGCAACCTTCTTGTTCGGCGCAGCCACTCCGAATGCCGATAATGTTACGATCGCTCAGTTAAGCGATACTCACCTGGGGGAAGAGCATTCTCCGCAGGCGGCCGCCAATCTGCGTCAGGCCGTAAAGATGATCAACGCCCGCCATCCTGATGCGGTTATTGTTTCCGGCGATATCGGGGAAAATGAGAAAGAGCGGGAACAGGTAAAGATAATCTTAAAGGATCTGGCTTCCCCGGTTTATTACGTGCCCGGCAATCATGATGTCCGCAACACGAATGATCTGGCGCGTTATCGAAAGCAGTTTGGCCCGGACTATTACCGTTTTCCGGTCAAAAACGTGGAAGTGTTGGTGCTCGATTCCGAGCTCCTGGGCAACTACGCAAAATGGGCGAATTGGAAAACACTTCCGCCTTTGCCGCCCGAGATGGCGGCGGAATCCGAAAAGATGCTGGCATGGCTGGGACGGCAGGAGGAACCGACTAAAGGCAAGGTGGTTATTGCGGTGCAACATATCCCTTTGTTCCGCGACGATAACTTTCCTAAAAACAACCCCTATTGGACTGTGGATGCGCACTACGCGACGCGCGAAGCGGACCTGCTGCATGGGCTTGGTGTCAAAAATATGCTGGCTGGGCATTGGCACATCGAGCGAGTCTTCGAACAGGACGGTATCACTGTCCATGTCGGTCCTGCGACGAGTTGGCTCCCCATGGGAGGACAATTGGGTTTTGCCATGCATACCATCACGGCTAACGGCAACGTGCACACAGAATTTGTGCCCCTGCCCAATGCCACGCCTTAGCGGCCTGTTGAAAAACTATGGATATCGCTGTTTCGCCAGGCGGATTCCACCGCGCCAGGCGGAAAGGACATTGAGCAATTAGCCCCAGCCCATGCAAACCGAACCAAACCAACGGAAATGGAACAGGCAATTGCGCGCAGTCCAATTGATCGCCCTGTTTCTGATGACGCAAGCCACGGCGGTTTTTGGATTAAATTTCGATGCAACCCTGGCTTCCTTGACCAACCACAACACATCGGCGTATTCAAACTACAATGAAAATACATACGGCGCGAACTTTGGAACCTCAAGCTGGATAAATCAGAACGGCACAACCATGGCCATTGATCCAACGAAGATGGATGAGTCTTTGAATCCGATTACGCCTGGACACGTTTCACACACTGATGTGCACACCCTGATTCCCAGCCGGCCCGACCTGCGTTGGTTCGCGAATGGCACTTGCTGGTTCGGTGAGAGTTCGCACATCAACATTGGAGTGAACAATAATACAACCGCTTATGCGGCCGCGATGGTCAACGATATGGAAAGCCGGGGGTTCAACGGGATGATTTTTTCATGGTATGGCAAGGGCGACCAATCGGATGACGTGGCGTTAAAAGTGCAGTCCTATTTGGCGAGCAGCAGCAACACCAATAAGAATTTTCACTTTATCATAATGGTTGTCTTTGGGGATTTTCACGGCGGGGAGAGCGTCACCAACCTTGAGGCGAACATCACGTATTGTAAAAACCAATACTTCAGCGACCCGAATTATGAACATGAACCGGTAACCAATGGGAATCCGATTTTGATGTTTTTTAACGTGCGCAGTTCCACCTACATGAGTGAGGCGGACATGGAGACCATCAAAGCCGCCACCGATCCCGACGCCATTTGGGTGGATGAGCATGACGGGCATATCACTGAGCCGTGGGTCGGCATGACTTATCAATGGACGGATTGCTTTACCAGCGGGATCAACACCAGCGATCCATTTAACCTAAACGTCATTACCAATGAGTATCCCACGATTAAGGCAAATCCCACCAAGCAGGCCTTTGGCGCGATGTGCGCGCATTTTAATGGGACCCTGACGAAATCAGTGGGTTGGTCGGAGGGCAAATATCTGCCCGGCAGCAACGGGCTTTGCGAGGTGGAACGAGCTGCGGAAATCAACTCCGTGATTCCCACCAATATGACCCGGATGCAATGGGCAACCTGGAGCGACTGGGAGGAGGGAACGGAAGTCGAGTCCGGGACTGAGAACAATTTCGCGTTAAACACCCGGATGAATAGCTCCAACCTCTTGTCGTGGACGATCACTTCCGGTGACGAGCGAACGATCGACCATTACGATATTTATGCCGCGACAAACGGCGGGAACGCGGCTCTTCTTTGTTCAGTGCCTGCCGGAATCCATCAAACAAACATCGTCCAACTCGGTTTAGCGCCTGGAAGCTATCAGCTTTATGTCAATTCCATCGGCAAACCCTGCATCCGAGACCACATGAGTTCACCGCTTTCCTACCTCATATCAGAGTCGCCCATGGTGCTATCGGATTTGCAGCCGTCCGTCCAGACCGTGTGGCAGAGCGACCCCGTGTCTTTTACGGTGACCGCAGGAGGCGTGGCGCCTTTGAGCTACCAGTGGACCCTCAATGGCCAGGCCATTGCCGGGGCGACGAACTCCATGTATACCTTTAGCGCCCTCACGGGGACTAATTTTTATGAGGTCGCTATCACCAACAGCCTGGGCAGTGTGAATTCCAGCACTGGCGAAGTCGTGGGAATGGCCGGGACGTTTTTGACCGCTCCCAATAATTACTATGGGATGCGGATTACCTTCGGCGGCTATACCAACGGAGGCGGATTACCGGACTTCCCGGTGCTCGTTCGCTTGAGCACAAATCTTCCCGGGTTCTCTTACGCGCAGTTTGTCTCGCCCGGAAACGGAGCGGACCTGCGGTTTACCAGTGATACCGGCAGGGAGTTGTATTTCCAGATTGATCAGTGGAACCCGGCCGGGGAGTCCCTCGTGTGGGTACAAGTGCCATCGATTACAACCAGCAACGACTACATCACTGCTAACTGGGGCAATCCCGCCGACTCCGCGATGCAACCTTGCAACACCAACGGGGCGACGTGGACGACGCTGAGCGGAGCGGATGGCTTCCTGCGAGTCTATCACTTGAGCGAGGGTGGGTTTCCCTATGCGGACGCCACATTGCAATATCCGGCGATCAGCGGAGTTGCCCCCGGCTCAACTAACGGCATGGTCGGATCTGGCTGCTCTTTTACACGCACTCCATATCTTGACATCGGATCTGTCAATTTGGGCAATTCCTTCACCTTGTCGTCCTGGGCGAACGTTTCCTCGGGTGTTTCTGACATTCAATGCATTTATGCGAACGGACCCGGTTCATCCGGATCGGCTGAAATATTCTTCTATGTGAACAGCTACAAAACCAGTGATGGCACATTGCTTTTGAGCAGCGGCGACGGTTCGAACGGGACACGATTGGCGTCAGCAGCGGGAGTCGTCGGTCTTGATCAGTGGCATTTATTGACGGCAACGGTAGATCGTGCCAACGGCGCGGCGACATTGTATGTAGATGGCGCGCAAGTGGCTTCCGGGGCGGTTGGGAGTGACTTTCCCACCAACAACGACATGGAATTGGCCCGGGACACTGGCGGCTCATTCGCCTTCCTGGGTTCACTGGATGAAGCGCGCATACACTCCGGCTTGGAATCATCAAACTGGGTGTGGGCCAGCTACATGACGGTGGCTGCAAACTCTTCGTTTGAAAATTATTCTGCGGTGATTGCGCCGGTGATCACGCTCTACATTCAAACCTCCGGCAGCAACGTGATCCTTACCTGGCCGGCAGGCACTCTGCAGTCAGCCAACCAGATTACTGGCCCATATCGCGATCTTTCCGGCGCGAATTCGCCTTACACAAACACCGTGTCAGGACCACAAGAATTTTTCCGCGTCCAGATCGGGGAATGAAAGAGTGACAGCACGTGAGCAAGCGAACCGCTCCCTCACGGCCGGGGTGACTACGCTCTCAGCCCTCCTTGCTGATGAATCTCGATCCGGTTTCCAAACGGATCGCGTACAAAAAACCGGCGCCATGGCGTTGGCCGTCCGTCCTCTGTCGTCACGCCCGCCGCGGTCAATTTCGCCCGCACATTATCCACGTCCTCGCATTCCAACCCGAAATGCCGCAGAGCATCCGGACCGGGCCGATTCTCTTCCACCGACCCATGCACATCCAATCCGCCGGCGTCAAACCACACCCCGCCACGATTGCGGATGGATTCCGGCTTGGGAATTTCCTTCAGTCCGAGCAACCCGGTGTAAAACGACCGCGCGATGTCTTCGCATCCCCCGGGCATAGTGATATTGATATGAGAAAGTCGCATGTGCTTTTTCAAGTTTGCCCGCCCCTTTATGGCCGCCGCGATTTTAGGCGCTGGCGAACAGTTTTTCGAATTGTAGCATTGTCTCCGGATTTAATCCCGGTGTTGTACGCCCCGATTAGATCATAAGACACGAATTTGTGCTTTCGCGGTTTTTGCGCCTTGGCTTCCGCCAGATCGCGCTCCACTAGTTTCACAATGTATCTGGACCGGTTTTGCCCGAGTTGCTCGGCGCGAGCATTGATTGCCGAAATCAACGACGGGCGAGCACGGATTAGAAACGACTTCGTCATACGATTCATGACCAAAATAGTCCGGGGTAGGTGGCCAGCAATCTCTCCCACCAGGGTGGAAGGGCCAGGACTTCAAATAATGGGCGCTCTTGGAGAGGACCATCGTATTGGTACCCCGTCAGGCTTGCTGCCAGTGAGCAAGGAATTTCAAAATACGATGTCTCTCCTTTTTTTTTGGTAAAAGCATCGCGAATCGAAAGAAACTCGGGCGGCAAATCCCCGTCTGCTTCCAAATGATGGTCTCCTTTCTCCGAACTGTGGAGAACCGACCAAACCCGTTTGCCATCCTTCCAGCAACATATGCGTGCAACCATGACGTGCTCTTCAACAAATAGCGATAGAAGTTCGCCACCGAGGGAAAGCTGCGCCGGGACGCCATCGTCACGGCATTCGTACTTGGGGCGCTGAACCAAATACCAGCCATCGGGCAACTCGACACCGGAAATC
>DASXFM010000095.1:0-2608 GCA_036489615.1 Verrucomicrobiia bacterium
ATCCCCAACAAAAAAGACGTCTACCACGATACTCCCAAGAGGTTCTCCGTCACCATTATCCGCTGTGTCGCCCGTGCCAACGAAGCAGGACACAGTTTGTTCGTCACCACCCGAGTCGGCTGCTTCCGTGGATTTCGCCCAAATCACGCCGCCGGTAGTCGTTTTGAACCAGGCGCTGACGGAAAAAGGGTTGCCCGTATTAAAATTCAGGTCGCTGACATTGTCGGCTTCGACATAAGAGCCATCGCCGCCCAGGAAGAGATTGCTGGTGCCGCAGGTGACGTTGGGCACGTCGTTGGTGAATATGGTATTTAGAACGCCATAAACATCGTGCGGCGGACTGACCGTCGAGATGCTGTTGCTATCGTTGTAGTTACCATTGAACCCGAGCCAAAGATCGGGTGGAGGTGCTATTTGCTGGGCGCAGGCGCCTGAGATCCAACCCACAGCCAAGGTAACACCCAACAGGACAGACACATTATTTATTTTCATAGGAGGTTAGTGAAGTTGAATTTAAGGTTTGCAGGATATTAGTTGAGTATTGCCATGATCACATCTCGCCAGCGGCATCATGATTTGATTCTTAGACGCAGCCGTTGGAAACATCCCTGAATCTTATCATGGAAGCCGGGTTCCTCAACGACCATTTTGCGCCCAATAATATACCATTTTGCACCAATTCAATTATCGCGGAACTGCAACCAGGCGACCCTCGAAACTGCGCCGGTTGAGTAACTTTAACGGGAGTTCCTGGAGATGGCTTAATAACCTGCAGCCCTACTGACGTGTCAGGCCTCGCAGTATAGGAAGGTGCCCCGGTGTAATCGCTGGTCAGGGATTTGAACGGCGGGAGCTGTTCAATTGTTTGATTCGATATTGCCTGGGGCTCGTGCGAAGATGTTTTCGAAAAACGCGATGTAAATGATTGGGACGGGTGAATCCGGCCATCCGGGCAATTTTCATGACGGTCAGGGCGGTGGTATCGAGCAAATCTTTTACCCGTGCCAGCCGAAGCCGAACCAGCTCTTCATTTATGGTACACTTAAGTTCTTCAAAAAACTGTTTTTCCAGGCGGCGACGGGACAGGTTGGTCGCCGCCACCACATCGTTGACGCTCAACAATGAATTGGAATATTGGTCATGCAGGAAGCGCACAGCTTTCGCTACCTCCAGGTTGTTGACGGCCTGGATGTCTGTGCTGCGACGGGTCATCAGCCCGGTGGGAGGCACGCGCAGAATCTTTTTTGGGGCCTTCTTGCCGGCCATTAAGCGGTCCAGCAGCGCCGCGGCCTGATAGGCCATTCCTTCCAGATCGTGGCAGACACTGGAAAGGGGCACGCGGAGGCATTCGCACAACATCGTGTCATTGTCCACCCCGAGCACAGCCACGGCTTCGGGAACCAGCAAACCAGAGTTGTCGCAGGCATCAATGATATCGGCGGCGACACAGTCGTTATAGGCAAAAACCGCCAGCGGCTTGGGCAGGCGGCGAAGCTCCCGAATGAGCAACTGGCGCCGGGTGGCCCAGTCGCGTGTTCCGCCGGGTGCCGAACGCGAGTCGGCTGGCGGAAGCACATGACAGGCGAGCTTCTCCTTGGCCAGCCGATTGGCAAAACCGCGGTAGCGTTCGGCATTGACAATGTCGTCAGTTAGCGGCACCCAGACAAAATGACGATAGCCTCGTTCCAGGAAATGTTCGGCTGCCAGCCGCCCGATCAGGTCGTTGTCACCCTCGACGCGAGGCAGGTCGATATCATTTCTCACCATCGAGATTTCCACGGTGGGCAATTTCGAGGAAAGAACGAACTCGGCCAGGTCGTCGCGATAACCGATGAACGAAAGGATGCCATCTCCCCGCCAGCCCAGCGGGATTTTTGCGGTATAGATCATGTCGGCCACCAAATGCCAGCGGTGCTCCCGCGCATAACGCGCCACGCCTTGGAAGAAGCCGTGGTGGGCATCGGTCAGCGCCAGTAAAACGGTTCGGGTTTTGGCCATGGCAGCCACATTGGGTTCAAAGCAGCCGGAAGCAAAGCAAAAAATCTGCTGTCGCAAAATGGTATTTAATGGACGCAAAATGGTTGTTTCAAAATTATTTAAAATCGTTTTAACTGCAAGTTCAACTGTGTTTATATCAAAGTTCAAAAAGGGCTTTGCCAAGCGGATGCTTGCATATGCATCAGCTTTAGCCATGACCGTGGCAGTCTCCCCGACCATGTCCCTGGGCGCTTTAAGCGCCTATTATACCAACATTCCGGATCTCTCCACCGGAAACGAATCGGGAAAATACGCAGATATTATTATCAAGGCAGGCAAAGACAAACAACTCGAGTTCACGCGGGCGACGGCATATCTGCCGGTATGGCGGACTCCGGCCGGGGCATACAATATCAATGCCCTGATAACCAGAGAACCGGACCCTCACTTTTACTACACGCAAGCGAGATTATTGCAGAATGACACTCATCAAGTGGTCGTGCAGTTGAAGTACTATGAAGGAATTTCGGCCTTATCCAATGCGATTCATGCCCTCGATCCGCTGGTTCCCTATGGCATTACCGGCCTGGTGCTTGAAACCTTCACCATCAAGGACAATAACACGGTCGAG
>DASXFM010000100.1:0-4259 GCA_036489615.1 Verrucomicrobiia bacterium
CTCTGAAATGGCCGCGTTTGCGGAGGCGGCGTTGCGGCTGCGGTTTGAGGACGTGGCCAAAGCTCCCATTAGTCCGAATAAATTGTTGGATTGCCGGCGAGCCGAGGATGCCGGCAACGACCTCTGGCATGTCTTCAACCGCCTGCAAGAACACTTGACTTGTGGCGGGCAACGCGACTGGTCTCGCCGTCGTGAGGGTGGACGCCGTTTCCCGCGCACTCGCGCCATTTCCGGGCTTGACCAGAACATCCGCCTGAACCGCGAACTGTGGAATCTCGCTGAGAGAGTTGCTAATCGCGAGGCAATCGTCGTGGCCGAGTAAGTGAACAACGGGCGTTCCCGCCGCAGGGTGGGGACGCCCGATTTCATCCCGTAATTATGAATATCAATAAGCATCATATTCGCGAATCCCATGAACGCCAGTTCAACGGGGAGGACTACCAACACGTTGTCCACAATATTTGGAGCCGCATTCCCAACGCCACCGAGGAAGACTACGACGCGCTTTGCGAGAGTCCCGATCCCGGTTGCGATTGCGGTTTTTGCGCCAAAGCAGATTGGAGGGACTAATGAGCATTGAGCTTAAAGCCAAACCTGTTCGCATTGTCGCAACGTGGCGGCGATTTTCGTGCGGCCTCTGGCGTGTGCCGAAGGGGGATATTTCCGAGGCATATTCGGCGAACACCATGCCGCGAGTGAAAGTATTCCCCCATGAAGGCCGTCTCTACACGAATGGCGGCGGACATTCCAAATGGCTTCTGGCCGAAGTGAATGCCTATCTGTTGATTCATCCTGACGAATATCAAGGACCGGATAGCGTGCCGTATTCCTATGAAGGCAAAACGGTAACACATAAAGGCAAGACCTACCGGCTTGGGCCAAAAATCTTGTTTGTGGCTTCCGACCCGACCCTTGCGGAATGGCGTCATTTGTGCCGTGTCCTCTATGCCGATGGCGGCTATTTCGCTTCCGGTTGCACCTACACGGAATTTGTCGGCAATCGGTTTGACCCGGAATCGGCGAACAGTCGCGAGGCGCAGTTCAAGGAACTCGCGGAATGTGGCGCACGACCGATGCCGCGCACCCAGGAGGAAATGCGCCGCCTGCTGGCGGGGGAATTCGCCCTGCCAAACCGACCGCAACAAATTGACTTCGCGTTATGACACCGATTACGAAAACCGTCCGGCGCGTGACGCTGGAAACCTATGGTTATGGGACACGCGCCCGCAAATTAGTCGTCGCCTTTGAAAAAGGCGATCTCATCAGCATCCGCGAGTTTGGCTGCCGCACCAAAGACGTGGCCAGAATCAACGACGTGCTTTGGTGGATGAAGCGCGGCAAAGCCGAAAAAATTCGCATGGAGACATTGCGGGAACGCAAGGCGGCGAAGGCGGCTCGTCTCGAAGCAAATCGTCAACGTGCCGCGACCAAGCGATTATTCAGAGAACAATAAGGCAATCGCGGGATTCATCCACCCGCAACCTGCCGCCGGAGTTTTTTCCGGCGAGCAGGCGCTCGGCCAGCGCATCGCCGACCTGTTTCTCCACCGCATCCCGCATGGGACGCGCGCCGAGCTTGGGATGAAAGCCTTTGCGGACTAGAAACGGCAAAACTGACTTGTCCAATTCCAAGGCGTGGCCCCGCGAAGCAAGGAATTCAATTTCGCGCGACAAAAACTTTTCCGCGATTTCCAACTGATGTTCGTAGCTCAAACGGCCAAAGACTAGCTTTTCGGTAATGCGGGCAAAAATCTCCGGGCGCAACGCCTGTTGCGCCCGCGACAGAACGTGCCGTTCCATTGTCGCCTCGTTGGAATGTTGCAAGCTCATCAATTCCGCCGAGCCGATGTTGGAAGTAAGCCAGATGTAGAACCCGCTAAAATCCAATGTCTGTCCCGTGGCAATCGTAATCCGGGCCGCGTCGAGCAGTTGCAATAGTATATCCAGCACGCGCGGATGCGCTTTTTCAGCTTCATCGAAAAGCAATGACCCCTCTGCCGCGCGTTCACGTACAGCCCCAAAATAACCAGCTTCGCCAAGGCGCGCCCCCAATAATAGGCCCAGCGATTCCTGGGTTTGAAATTCTGACATGTCAAAACGAAATAATTTTTCAGGTCCGAAAATTTGATTGGTCAGCACGACGACTGTTTCTGTTTTTCCAACGCCAGTAGGCCCAAGCAAAAGGAAACTGCCGCGCGGACGCGCGGGCTTGGTAAGGCTCAGTTCGCCACGCCGCACCACCGAGGCCACACGCGGCAATACTTGACTTTGGCCGCGAATTTCCTTCCGCAACACGTCCTCCAGTTGACGAAGGCGTTCGAGTTTTTGCGTGTCAAGAATCGTTGCGTTCATGGCTGTCATCCTGCCTCAAGGTTTCTTTCACTTTGTTTCAAAATGAAACAAACCCCGACCCGGAAAGTGAAAAGATGGTCGCGTAATTGGCGGAAGAACCCGCCACAAAAAATAAAAATTGAGACTATGAAAAAGCAAAAATTGTTCGCTCACAAAAGAATCAACGCGCGCCTGCGCTCCCGACTCGTCCTCGCCGCTTTGATCGCGCTGGATGTCCTGCCTGCCTTCGCGCAGAGCACGACCTTCAACTCCACCACCCTCCAGACCGGCATCAGCAACAGCTTGGCTGTGATTATGTTGTTTGGGTTCGTCCTGGGCATCTTCTCGGTGATCTACGGCGGCTTTGCCATCCGGCGCGGCGACGTGGACCAGGGGAAGATGTCCATTCTCGGCGGAGCCATCATCGCGGCCGCTCCCGCCGTGGTCTATGCCTTCTACAAAATCTTCGGCTTGGACAGCAACAGCGCCGTAGGCGTTGGCAGTTTTAGCTGATGCAGGGCGTCCAACTCCTCCTCGCGCATGGACACAAAAAGCGAACTTCGATTGACCGACACCAATGCGGCATCCGACTCCAAAGGCCGGACCTGGGGGCTGGAAGGCAACCTCTTTTGGTGGCTCATTGGCGGCGTTGGGGCAGGCATCACCGTGTTTTTCGTTTTGCTCGTCGTTCTTGGTTCGTCCTTCTTTGTGTCCCTGCTCGTGGCACTCGTGCCGGTGCTGGTTTGCCTTGCCTATATCCTGGGATTGCGGCGGGGCAAGCCGCCCGGCTATGACCGCGACATATTCGAATATGCCGTCAGCGGCCGCGGCTTCGGCCCGGAGGCTCACCGGTCCTGCGCTCATCCTCTCTTATGAAATCCGAAAAAGACCAATCCGAGTCCAACAGCCCACAATTTATCGGCTGCATTGAAATCGTTCCATCGCTTCCGGCGTTCATCGAGTTTGTCGGCACGACGGAAATTTGGGGCATTCCGCCCCGGCAACTGGAATGTTTCCTCTTGAGCCAGAGTCCCAAATCGGACGGCAGGAAAACGACCGATCTGCTTGTTTTGGCTTTCAAGACGCGGCTTGTTTTTCTTTTCGGCCGGGGGCTCGAACGGATGCTTGATCCATTGACGCAGGGGCGTATCAAGCGCATCCACGCTGAAAAACCTGGCGACTCGCGGAGATCTGGAGAGCCGAGGGTTTCTCAAATCGTCGTCACTCCTCGTTTCGCAACCATTCCTTTTTGATGAACGCCGAAGAACTTAAAGCCATTGAATGCCGACGCCAAGCGTTGCTGGAGCAGCTTGCCGTGGCCGAAACTGCATTGCGAAACAACCTGCACACACATGGCTTTGGCCATACCGCCCACGAGCACATGGAGCGGGCGCTGGCCCATATTCGGGAAGCCTATGTTGCGATCAACGAAGCGGGCCACGCGCGCACCGTGCAACAACTGGTCGATGATTTGGTTCGCATCCAGCAGGTGATGGACGACGCCAGACGAAGCCAATCTCAACGCATCTGATTCTATGTTTGAGCGCGCTCCCAACGGATTTTTCGTCAACGATTTGATTCTGTTCAATTCGCTCCGGCGCGGAGGTTATGTCGCCAAAGGGTTTGTCTTTGAAGCCCCCGATTTAGCCAATAGTCCAATGGCCGACCTGAACGATTTTCAGGACCAGTTGAGCCAACTGCTCGCGTCGCTCCAGGAGAATCAACGGCTGCAAGTCCAATACTTTTCCGACTCCGACTACAAAGCCGAATTGCTCCGCTACCAGCAGGAGACCGGGAAGTTTGAAAACATCTGGACCAAGCGTTCGCGCAACGAACGGTTCATGCGCTACTGGCAGGCGATGGTGGAACGCAAGCTGCGGCGGCAGCGCGTCATATTTTACATCTCCCGGTCCCTGGAAAACACGCCCA
>DASXFM010000103.1:0-2517 GCA_036489615.1 Verrucomicrobiia bacterium
CGCGACGCCCCCAACCGTAACCTTGCCGACAAATGCCATCGAACTTTCCGCCGCCACGAGCGGTTCGACCAACCAGCCGTTGCGCCACTGGTGGGCAATCACCACCGTTCCAGCCGGCGCCAACCCGCAATTTGACCATCAAGGTTTGCCAAACACGACCGTCGGCAATTTGATGCTTCCCGGCAACTATACTTTTAACCTTCGCGTCTTCGACGACCTGCACGAGACGACACAGAATGAAACCGTCGTCGTCAGCCCCACGCCCGGAGCGCCTGTCATTACCAGCCCTGCGGCGGCTTCCGTTATCGTCGGAGCCTCCTTCAAATACATAATCACGGCCAGTGGCAGTCCCTCAGGTTTTAACGCCAGCAATTTGCCGATGGGAATTACGTTCAGCAACGGATCCATCTCGGGCACGCCGGAGACCGTGGGAACTTGTGACATCCTGCTCGCCGCCACTAATTCCAACGGCACAGGCTACGCCAATCTCGCGCTGACGGTTCAATTGCCGCTTCCGGCCTTTGGCAGTTCCGCCATAGCCGATGGTCTGATAAATACGGCTTTCAACTATACTGTCCTGGCTGACAACGTCCCCACGAGTTTCAGCGCCACCGGATTGCCTCCCGGGCTCACCTTGAATTCCGTAACCGGGGCCATTACGGGCACGAATACGACCGGCGGCACTTTCAACGTTACGGTCATCGCCGCAAATTCCACCGGCCGCACAACCAACTACTTTATCATCAACATTTACAGCGGCGCAGGTCCTGCTCCCGGCATCACGAGCGCCCTGGCCGCTACGGGTAGCGCGTCGGCTGGTTTCGATTATCAGATAACCGCCTCGAATTATCCCACCAGCTTCTTTGTGATCGGCCTTCCGGCGGGGCTGTTGTTCGACCCGGCCAGTGGACGCATTTTTGGAATACCGTCCGTCACAGGAAATTTTGCCGTTACGCTCCGCGCCATCAACCGAAATGGGACCGCCAGCGCGAACCTCGCACTGACCATCAACCCCCCTCCACCGCCGACGATTAATTCAGGGGCATTCCAAAATGGATTCGCACTGTCTTTCCTGGCGTTGACCAATCAGACGTACGGCGTCCAGTGGAATACGAACCTGCTGAATACCAATTGGTTGCCGTTGGCCGGCAGAATTATCGGCAACGGCGCAACCCAGGTCGTAAACGACCTGGCAACCAATGCCCCGGTCCGTTTCTATCGTCTCAAGGTAGGCTCACCCTGATTCACGTGAGGCCGGTCTTGCCCCGCGAGATCGCAAGTGTGGCTGCCATCACCCGGAGGCTATAACGGAAGTACATCCTGACGACGCTCACTCCTCCACCTGCACCGGCATCCCCACCCACACCAACTGACTCAAATATTCCGCATCCCAATTAGCCAGGCGAAAGCAGCCGTGGGATTCGGTGCGGCCGACTTGCTGCGCGTTGGGCGTGCCGTGCATTCCGTAACCGGGCTTATCCAGGCCCATCCAGGCCATGCCCACCGGATTTTTCGGGCCGGGCGGCAGAACGAGCTTATGCCCAATCTTCTGCAGTTCGTCTGATTCCGGAAATAGTTCCGGATCCACGGTATAATTGGGATTCGGAATGACGACGACCACGTGCAGTTCGCCCACGGGCCGTTTCTCGACTTTTTTGGCGATACTGCATGGAAAATGCAGGATCAGGTTCGTCTGATTATCAAATGCCTCCAGATAACGATCGGACAAATGAATGACGACGAATGCCGCTTTGCCGTCAGGGTCAGGATAATTGACATTCGGAATTTTCAACACTTCGCCGGCGACAACATTGTCCCAGATCACGTCCGGATTGAGTTTTTGAATCAAGGTCGGACTCGCATGTGATTTTTCCGCGACCAATTCCAGTTCGGTCTCGTACGCGAGGGCGGTTTGTTGCGATTTAGCAAGCCAGGTTGCGCCCAGCGGCTGCAGGCTGTCGAGGTCGTTGGTGGTAACGGGGTACGAAGTCAAAATGGGAGCATCGAGCGTCAGATTGGATTTGGTTTCGTCATCCAGTTCACCGGTCGCGGCAAGATTTTCCGTTTCCTGAAAAACGATGATGGCTTCGCGGGTTTGCGAACCCAGCGAACCGTCGATTGAGCCCGGAGAAATGGCGCGCCGGGCCAATGCAATTTGCGCCTCAAAGATGTCATGCACCGGGCGCGGGAAATCGGAAGACGATTGTTGTGAAATCACCAGTGGTTGCGGTTGCGGTGCAGTACGCGGCTTTGCCATTGATGCGGCGACCGCCGCGTCGATGTCCGTGGCCGAGTCGTTCGCATTCGTTACCGATTGCTTCGCGAAGGCTCCGTGGGAATGTTCATGCCGCCACAGAAGGAAAAGGCCGCCCGCGATGAGAATGAAGAAGACCATGCGCCCAAAGCCGCCTCCCTTTTTCCGGCGCGGCGGCTGGTTTTTCGGCTTTGATCTTCTGGCCACGAGCGAGTTCTAATTATGCCCGCCCCAGTTTTAGGTTTTGTCCGCGCCATTGCAAG
>DASXFM010000125.1:0-13260 GCA_036489615.1 Verrucomicrobiia bacterium
CAGACGGTGTGGTCATCAATTGGTATAAAGCCGTTTAACAATTACCTCTTAACCGTCGAACCATTGCATGCGAGAACGCCGTGTGAGGCCACACGGCCTACAAGGACGAACGATTTGCTGCAGGCCGGGTGGCCTCACCCGGCGCTCTCCAATTCGCAGTGAGATTTCCCCATACAATTCCGCGAATTAAACCCCTGAACGGAGCGGTACGCAGAGCGTGGCTGTGGCTGAACGCGAGGCCTGCCATTTCTTTCCAAAATTATATCATATTAATATAGCAATTTCCACAATTCCACATTCCTCACACGAAACGAAAAAACCTTCAAAATCCCCAATAAAACCAGCCCGATTAACCCCTTCCCGCCCTTCGTTTCACGTTTCCTCGCCTATACCCAAAAAAAATGAAACGAAGGCATGCCCTATCCTCTTAGCCTCCCGCGGGCAACATCGTCCCGCCCACCCGCCATAGCTCCGAACGAAGGCAGGTCAGCGCGCTGACCGGATCCCTGCCTTGAACCGCCGAACTATGCGAAAACACCATGTGAGGCCGTAGCAGCGCCGCGTCAGCGCGCTCTAACTCAATCCGAACACATTTCGCCGTCCGAACCGGAAATATCAGAGCCGATTCACATCGTCTGCTACGCCACCTATTCTGCGTAGCAGCGCCGCGTCAGCGCGCTCTAATTAGACCCGTTGCCTCTTCCACGATTCTGACGAACCACCTTGTATCGACACCAGGTCACGCCGCCCGGCAATTGTTTGCGCGAGAAAAGCCGGAGCGTTGCCGCGGCCTTCGCCGGCGGGTCCCCGGCGATATCGAACATGCTCGAAATGCCGATCCCGCCGTCGGCGACCGGCACGGTCAGATGGCTGATTTCATCCACCAAACCCGCAGCCAACATCGCGCCATTGAATTTTCCGCCGCCTTGCAGCATCAATTTGCGCAGCTTGAACTCAGTCGCAAGTTTGCACAAAGCGGTGTGCAAATCGATTTGCTTGCGCCCGCAAAACAAATACGAGACGCGCGCCGATTGCAAGTGCGCCAGATAATCGTTGCTGGCACGCGCCGTGAGGAGCAACACCACGTGGTCTCCGCCCACTTCATTTTCCTTAAAGCGCAGGACGCCCCTGGCATCCGCGCCGATTGCCAGGCGTTTGGCGCCGGGTTTGGCGATATAATCGCGTTTGGGAATGCGCGTCGTCGCACTTGGCAGCTTTCGTTTGGGCGCGTCAAATTCGTCCATGGTGGTTGTGCCCACGATCCATGCGCCAATACCGAAACTGGCCGCCGTGGTTTCAAACAAGTCGCTCTCATGTTTATAGCCCGGAAGTTTGCCCCATCGATCGCCCATGATTTTCCCGTCGATGGTGGCGCACATGTGGCAAATAACGTAAGGTCTCATAGCTTGCTCCTCGTTTTCAAGCCGTCAATCCTTGGCTTAAGCCAAAAAAGCAGAACAGCGGCCGTTCCACCAACCATCAGAGGCCAGAAAGAATACAGAAACAAAAGAAATCCGTCATCAGGTCCTCCGTCAGAAGAAGAAAAAAGACTGATGGAGAAACAGAGTCCGATACCGAGTAATATGATAGAACCAAAGCGCCGATGTTTCTGTTCCAAACAGAATGTCCCCGAAAACACCCCGGCAAAACCAATGATAGCGAATAACGTGTCATCGCCTACCGAGGTCACGTCAAACCCGATGAAAATAGTTGTCCACGAAACAACAAACGCCACAAAAATCGCAGCGACATACCTGGCCAAAATCTGGAAAAGCGGGCTCATTCTTAACGCCTTACACTTCACCCTCCAAGAAACCGCAAAACTCTAATAAAATCAAGGGCCTTCATGCCTGACAATTTTTACGCAAAAGGTATGTTCAAAGACATGTGGTCCGTCAAGTATCGTATGGCGAAATTCAGCGCCAACGGCGCGACCCATACCAGCCTGGGGCATCGCCCCAGGGCCCAAATGCCGAACGTCCCCAAGGGCTGAAAGCCCGATCCATGAATCTGGTGTCCAACCAATGCAAGAATGATTCGTTGCTCATAAGCCGCGCCGTTGGCGCTAATTCCCAATCCCCGTTCGACCTCGGGCGTTGCCCAAGGCTGGTATGTATCGGGCCTTTGGCCCTGGACCGAACGGGCGTCACTATACGCAATTGGCAGCCTAATCTGACTAATCCGAATCGCGTTATCACGCTTGAAGTATTTTGAGTTGTGGCGCAGTCTCCGAGCGAGAGACGTGTCATGTCGATGCATCTATACAGCACCAATGGGGATTTTGGTTGGGATGTTTTTTCCTGGCATAAGTTGCTTCGACTTGCAACGCAATACGGATGGCGACCATTGGGCACAACATTACCAGAAGCTGACATGAAATGGCTGCCAGATGGCAGATGGGATGGGAATTATACCACAAACGATGGACAGAATGTCCTTACTGAAGACGCCCGTAGCCTTGGGGAAGCCCTTGACCGAGCTATTCGAGATATTCCTTCGGATGATGTCCTCGCGCGGCATCGTGCACCTTCCGGCGGCATCCAGCTTTTTCCAAATCCGCCAGCGATTAGCGACCTTGATTGGTTTTGTGGAGACGAAACCAAAGCCAGAATTCGCGAATTTATCTCTTTCTGTTACGCAGGAGGGTTTCAGATTTCGTGATTTAAGATTGCCCGAACCACCAACCGATAAGACTTCGTGCACCGGGCGATACACGTCGCAGTCAAAGTCGCGCTGCACTCGTTGCGCCCGCAGCGCGGCGCCCCTACCAAAACCATTTGCGCCCGCCCCCAAAATATGGCATGCTGTTTTTGTCGAAAAAACAATTTTAGCCTATGAATAAACCAAAGATTATTGCTTATCTGAAACCAAGCTGCGGCTGGAGCCAGGGCGTTCGCGCCGTATTGCGCAAGTATGACCTGCCGTACGAAGACCGCGACATCATCAACGACCCGTTGCAACGGCAGGAAATGATCGAAAAAAGCGGGCAAATGCTGAGCCCCTGCGTCGAGATCAACGGCAAGATGCTCGCCGACATCAGCGGCGAGGAAGTGGAAGCCTGGATGCTGGCCAACAAGGTTGTAACCCAAAATGATCGCACGCCCGACGCCCCGATCAACCAGCCCTGCGCCCATGAAATGCCGCAGCAAGCCCCGGTGAACTTCGCCGGACGGCACTAATTGAGATTCATTTACAACGAAAAAACGCGAAGGCCAAAAACCTTCGCGTTTTTTCTTTTAGTACGCCAATGCAGATTTTAGGAAACATCGAAAATCGGATTGGTAGGGCGAACCTCCCGGTTCGCCGGGCACGCGTCATCAGCGCGTGCCATTCAAATTTCAACGTTCAGTGTTCGGAGTTGGATGTTCGATGTTTCCCGATTCAAAAAAGGCAGGGCAGGGTCTCCGCCAGCCATTCCTGGCCAGCCCCTGCCCATCCATCTCCCCAAAAGGGCGCACGGTTCAATTTTCCAACGCTTCAACGTTCCTATCAAAATCCAAAAGCCGCTTTGCGTTCCAAAATCTGCAAAACCATCTCGCTGGTCTCGGCCGGGTTCGCTTTCATCGGAACGTCATGTTCATGCGCCATGGCTTCCGCTTTCGATACCAGGTCGTCCAGATTCAGAAGGCAAAAATGAGACCATGATTCGTACGACGAAGCGTCGTTCACAGCGTCATTGATCGGAATAAATTCGGGATTAACCACCCCGTGCCGCCAATACGCGAGCGATTCATCGGCCACGCGCACGATATGGACCACACCAAAATGAAAATGGCCCACTTCGGAACTGTCGTCATTGATCACCGCCACGGCCAATTCCCCGGTCACATCAATATCAAGCTCTTCCTTCAGTCTGCGGTGCATCGCTTCGCGATAGCCCAGTCCGCGTGAAAAGAGCCAGTTGTCCTGCTCCAAAATGTGGCCGCCCACGCCGACGGAATAAAGCCCGTGCAAGCGGGATTCAACGCCGCGTTTGCCGCGACGGTAACGCAGGATTTTATCGCCGCAGAGGATAAGGGCGTAGGGGATGATCTGTTTGTAACGGGAATCGTTTTCCACCTGATCACGGTCCAGGTAAAGGACGTTCGAGCGGGTGGTGAGAGCGGGCATGTACTTTTCGATCTCGAGGCTCATGCCCTGGAAGACGCCAAGTTTTTCAAACAGTGACCGTTCGAAACAAAGTACTTTTTCTTTTCCCATAAACCAAATTTTCGTCCAAGTTCCCTGCCGACGGTGTTGTCCGCCAGCAAAACTTATTCTTTTTATTCAGACCTTATTCACAAACCGGCGCCGCCGAGCACCCGCTCAACGGTTATGGTCCCGGCTTCGTCAGCCGTCAATTGCTTGGACCACGGAACTCGGGCGGCTGAATTTCCGCCCGGGCCTGTACTGTTAAATTCGCCGTAGCGCACCGTAGCATGACTCTCGGGTTTTTTCCAGTCGAACCATCCTTCGGGCCGAACGACATCGGACATTTCACAGTCCAGCCACGTAACGGCCGCATGGATGCGCCATGGGCGGCCGAGAAGCGTTTTGACGCCGGGCGCGCCGCTAATCCGGCAATGTGAAAAAACGAAGCCGTAAGGCTGGTCCGCCGGCGTGGATGCGGCGGTGATATAACCCGAGCGCAGGCAGTAGATTTGACAGTTTTCAAACCACGCCGTGGCCGCGCCAAAGATAAAATCCACATGGCCGGTGATGTAGCAATCGGAAAAGTATTGCCGGCCACGATTCAACAGGATGGTATCCTGCCAGCCCAGGAATCGACAGTGATGGAAGGCGGCAAGGTCGCCGTCCACGCGAATGGCAAGAGCTTGCCCCGCCGGCCCCGCCGAGTTTTCAAAAGTGATGTTATCCGCGGTGAAATGGTCGGCGTCAATGGTCGCGGTCGGCGTTTTGAAAGTGCCGAGCGCTTTGCCGTCCAAATTCGTCATCCCGGCATAGAGCCCAAACGTGATGAAGGTATTCGTCGCGTTTTCGCCGATAAGATGGAAGAACGATTTTTCCCGTTGAACGTAGACTAGTTCATGATAGACGCCGGGTTTGATATGAATGACGACGGGATTGGCTGCCGATCCGGACGGCACGGACATAATGGCATCCTGAACATGTTTGAATTGGCTCGAACCATCAGCGGCAACGGTGATGTTTGTCTCTGCATGGAGTGTGGCACACGCCAGGAGCGCGGAAAGAAGGATGAGCAGTCTCATGCCGGTCGCCATTGTGCCAATCGCAAATCGTAAATCGCAAATCAAAAATGCATTGGGTTCCCTTTTTTCAATTCGAATTGCCAAAAATGCTTTTTGGGCCGGGCCCCGGCAAATCTAAACTATCGCAACACATGAAACCCCTGCTTGGTCTTGCCATCGCCATAGTCGCCTGGAACACGTCCGCGCGCGTTTATAACGTGCTGGATTACGGCGCGAAACCGGATGGGATTACCGTGGATACAAAGGCCATCCAAAAGGCATTGGATGATTGCGGCGACGCGGGCGGCGGGACTGTCGAATTTCCGGCGGGGATTTATCTAAGCCGGCCCATCGTTCTGCGCAGCGAAATGACATTGAAACTCGACCCGGGAGCCACACTGCTGGCCGTGACAAATCAGAGTGATTTTATGAAGACGCCCGGGAATTGGCTCAAAGTTAAAAGCAGCGGCGATTTTGTTCCATTCATCAGCGGCAAAAATTTGACGGATGTCACGTTAACCGGCGGAGGGACGATCGATGGAAGCGGATATGTCTGGTGGGGCGAAGCAGAGAAAGCGCGGCAGAAAGTCTCAGGCTACACGCTGCCCCGGCCGAATTTGGTCGTGCTGCAACGATGCAAAAACGTGATGCTGGAAAACATCACCCTGCAGAATTCACCAAAATATCAGTTTGTGCCGGATCAATGCGACGACGTGGTGGTGTCGAATGTCACAATCCTGGCGCCGGAAGGCGCGGCAAACACCGATGCCATCGACCCCACTGATTCCCGGGACGTTTTGATTACGCGATGCCGCATCGATACCGGCGATGACAACGTAGCGATCAAGGCGGTTCACAAGCTGGCCGATCGCGAGTTTGCCTGTGAAAATATTACGGTTTCGGACTGTATCTTTTTGCACGGTCACGGAATGTCCATCGGCGGTGAAACATTCGGCGGCGTGCGAGACGTGACCGTGACCAATTGCATTTTCGATGGCACCCAAAACGGCCTGCGAATTAAGTCCCAACGCGGCAAGGGCGGCCTGGTGGAAAATATTGTTTATGAAGACATTCGCATGACGAACGTGGATCCCGCAGTGACCTTTAGCTGCTATTACATGGGTACCTCGGCAAAGGATCCCATGCAAAAAGCCGCGCCCGATTCCGACACAGCGCAAGCAATGACGAAGGGAACGCCGATTTATCGGAATATTTACATCAAAGACCTTACCGCCACCTGCCAGCGCGGCGCCGGCATCATCATGGGCCTGCCGGAGAGTGCCATATCAAACGTGATCTTTGAAAACGTTAACATCTCCGCGGCGAGCGGGATGACCATTGAAAATGCGAAGGGGATTCAATTCAAAAACTCGCATGTGACGCCGGGTGAAGGCGAGCCGTTTATCACAAAAAATGCGGAAGTCGAGAGCCGTTGAAACGTTAAAATGTTGAATCGTTGAAACGGCTGCAGAGATCGATCACCGGCGATACGTTTCAACGTTTTAACAATTCAACGTTTCAACGGCCGATTCACTTCGGAAGTGAATCGCGAAACTGTTTCGGTGATTTGCCGGTGGCTTGCTTGAAAGCGACGCAAAAACTGTTGGCACTTTGGTAGCCACACATATTGGCCAGAACCTCGAGTTTGTGGTTGGAATCCGCGAGCAGGCGCTTGGCGCGCTCGATGCGGACGCGCTGAAGTTCCTGGCCCGGGGTGCGCCCGACGTTTTCAAGGAATGCCTTATGCAATCCGCGGCGGGACATTGCGGCAACGCCAACGAGGTCTTTGACGCTGATCGGCTGGCTGGCGTGTTCCCAAATGAAACGCAGGCTGTTGGCCACGCCCTTATGTTTGACCGCGAGCAGGTCGCTGCTTTTGCGCGTGACAATTCCCACGGCAGGCACGCGGCTCGGCTTTGACGGCGCCGTCTTGCCATTCATGAGATCTTCAAGGATCGCAGCCCCGGTATAGCCGAGCATTTCGAGATTTGTGTCCACGCTCGAAACGGGCGTATGGATCGCGTCTGGCGCGAGCAAATAGTTTTCCGCGCCCACAATCGCTACTTGCTCGGGGACGTTAAGCCTGGCGCTCTCGCAGGATTCAAGGACTTCGAGCGCCTGTTCGTCATTGGCGGCGAACACGGCCAGCGGAGCGGGGCTGGCCTTCAATTGGCTGATAAGCCACCGGCGCTTGCGTTTCCATTGCTCCCGGTCATTGCGATAATCGGGGGAACGATGCCAGCGCAACCAAACGCATTCGTGTCCCGAACGCTTGAGGGCTTCGCCGAATCCCTGGCCCCGCTCTTCGTAGGACCAGTTGTCGGTATCGCTATAAAACATGAAATGGCCAAAACCGCGGGAAAGAAAATGCTCCGCCACCAATTGCGCCGCGTGCGCGTGGTCTTCCAATACGCGCGCGAATTCAAGGTGCCTGCGGCGGAAGCTGAAATCCACCGTTGGCTTTTTGGCGTCCACGACAAACTCCGCCAGGTCGTCGCCGGCGCCAAGCCACGCCAGAATCCCATCGCCTTCCCATCCCCAGGGGATGACTTTTTCGCGCGTAAGATTGGCGGAAAGATGCCAATGATGTTCCTGGGCGAATTTCTCTATGCCCCGATGCAAACGATAGTCATACCACCCCAGCGCGACCAGGACCCGTCTTTGATTTTTAGGCATTGGCTAAACAATGAAGAACCGGTGCAGAATTTTCAATATCTTATAAAACCACGTTAATAACGTTAAAAAGTCGAATCGTTGAAACGGCCTGCTCCCGGGCATCATATGGCGATAGCGCCGTTTAATAAAATCAACGAACTCCGTTTTCGATCTCTCACGGTTGCGGCTCAGTTGGATCGCGTAAATGAGCAAGCGGAGCAACCAGGTCTGTCGCTCCGCCCGCTTCTACAACTTCAACGTTCCGTTTACGGATACGCCAAACGATAGAACACCGTGCCATTCGCCGAGACGATTGGGACGCTCACAGAATCAACCGTACCGGAGTTGGGCACAGTTACCCAATTGGTGCTGAGACCTTTTGCCACTGTATTGGTTTGCACCTGGAGCAGCCAGCCAAGGTGATTCGCGGGCCACGAAAGGTTCAGGTTTCCGCCGGAAACGCTAAACGTAATATTGGTCGGATTGATGGCTACGCCGGTGACAACACTCAAGACGCCGTTTGTCGGATTGAAGCTCCAGGCCAGTCCGGCGCCCGGGCTCCCGAGAATGTTGGTGAAATTACCCGTATGCGCCGCTGCGCTAAACACTGTGAAGGTATTGCCCGCAGACAGGCTGCCGGAAAGGTTAGTAGCAGCGAGAGTGCCGTTGTAATTGGCGGTCGTTACTCCGGTGATGAGATCCTGCGTCCCAGCGGTTTGATTTACCAGGACCACGCTCGTGCCGCCGCCCTGGAAGGTCAGCGAATTATTAATCGCAAGAGTGCCGATGCCCTGCACACCCGGCGTCGTTTGCGTACCCGCAGTGAGCGTGCCGCCGCCCTGGATAGTTACCGGCCCCGTAATAGTACCCGTACCGCCAAGGACGGCATTGGTCTGCACGACAACCGCGCCAGGACCAACTTGTCCATTAACCAGCATTGCGCCGCCGCTATTCGTGGTGGTGCCGCCCCAGGCTTCCGTGTTATTGAACAGCGTAATGCCGCTGCCGGTCAGGTTGAAGGCATAGTTTGAACCTCCGTCACTAATCACGCCGTTCAACAGGGTGAGGGCCGTGTTGGTAACCTCCAGGGACCGTGTCGGGAAGCTGGCCATGCTTGAATGGTCATTACCGTAGAACGTGAATGGCCCGGTCAACGTCAGCTTATTAGTGCCGCCGATATCCAATGTCAGGTTGTTGGTTCCGCTCTGATACTGAATCGGATTGCCAATCGTGATGTTGTTATTGGTGTCGGCAAATATAAAGCCATTGGCAGTAGTGGACGTCGTGGAATCCGGCTGCAGAAGGATTGGGCCGGTTCCAGCCGCACCAGCCGTTGGCGCGCCAGCGGGACCCGTGGAACTAACACCCAACCCGATCGCGCCCTGGGCAGGAAAGACGCCACCTGAGAATGTATTGAGGCCATTCAGGTAACTGAGTGTACCTTTCTGCATGAATCCGCCCGGGCCGGAGATGATGCCGTTATAGATTTGGCTGCCGCTGGATTGATACGAAGCGAAAAGAATGTTTGGATCGGTCAAAGCCAGGTTGGCGTTATCGACGGTATTGTTACCAAATGCACGGATCCGAATCTGGTTTGTGTCCGCGTTGCTGGGGCCCGGGCTAAAGGTGAGCGTTTTACCGGAAGTGCCGGACAGGTTGCCCAAAAGGACAACCGCAAAAGTGCTGTCGGCGTCGGCTAAGATCTTAAAGTCATCCGCCACGACGAGATTTCCCTCGATGCCGGAGGAGGTGGTGCCGGCCGGAACAACTTCCATTTGGCCGCCGGCCAGACCTAACGTAATCGGGCCGGTGCTCAGGCCGCCATAAGTTTCGAGAAGAACATAGGCAGTGGCATTACTAATCAGTGTGCCGCCAGTGTACGTGTTGACGTTATCAAATGTCAGACGGCCCGGGCCGATGTAATCGAAAGCAGTCGGCCCCGCGATGCTGCCGCTACCCTGGATCGTGTAGGAAACGTCGTTGGCCGCAACGATCGAGGAGGGGCTGGTATAGCTCGCAACCAAGTCAATGTTTCCACCTCCGCCGACGTCATTAATGATCACCGGATCACCGAAATTAAATACCGAGGAATTATTGTTGGTGTCCTGCCAATTGACGGTGGTATCGATGTCCCAGTTATCGTTGGGAGTCTGCGCGTCAGTCCAAATCACATTTGTCGAATTGATCAGGGAGAGCGTATTGGTAGTCGTATCGATGCTGAAATTACCCGCGCCGGAGACGAGACAATAATACCCATTCAACGCCCCGGTAAATTGGTCGGCCGCTCCCGCCGGTGAAATCACGAGGGTGCTGCTGGTTGCTCCAGAAATATTGCCAGTGTTTGACAATTTGGTCCCGACGTTACGATACCACTGATAGGTCACGTTATCCCCAATCGCAGTGACGAAGAAGGCGCAGGAACCGTTGGTGGTGACGAGCGTCGGCACGGGTTCCTGGGTGATAGTCGGGGGGCCAGTGGGTATGGTGCTTTGGCCGGTAACCAAAATCGAAGAGATGTCCATTTCAGGATTCACAGACGCCGGGCTGCTTCCGGAAGCGCGAAGAGCGATCGACATGCCGTCGAAGGCTGAGGCCAAAAAGGTCGAGCTGGAAGTGGAAGCATTCGTAGTAACTTGAGACCACACCAGAGTTCCCGCAGTGCTGTTGCCCTGGTAGAGGGCATTGCTAATGGTCTCCACGGTTAATCCACTCAAGGTAATCCTCATATCAACGGTATAAGGCACATTGGTTAAAATCGCAGTTGAGGCCGGGGCCGTTGAGCCGCCCGTGTTTGGAATTGCCGTGCCGGCGGGGTTGTCAAAGCAGCCGCTGCCCGCATCGTTACCCAACAATTCCTGGTTTGCGGAATCCGTCAACGTGCTGTTTTGCAACGGACGGGTGATAAACTTTGAACTGGTGCCTGCGAGTAATTGCCCGATGTAGCCCTGCCAAGCCGCGCAATTACCGGCGGCGTAGGGACTCCCCGATGTGGTTGTCAGGCCGGAATTGGCGAGCGCTCCGCCGGAGACAGGCGGCACATTCGCCGTACCAGGCGCAGACGATGAATTAAACAAGCCGAGCCAAAGCGCCGAACTGGTTGAAGCACTTGGCCCCAGGACCGTTCCCATGGTATTGGTAAAGACAATGGCAATGTCGATGTAATCGCCTGTGACGTTCAACTCCACCGGATTGGTGGTGAATAATGCCTGGGCTTCCAAAAAACCTGAACTTGTGTTGGTAGACAGCATCAATCGCAGGTCGTTGGGTTGTATAAAGGTATAGCCAATCGTGTTCTTGGTAGACGCAATATCATAGCTCGTAAACGAAGCGGTGGCCGTGCCGCCGGGGGTACTCACCCCATTAGTCGTGCTCCCGTTGCTGAAGTTATCCGAGAAAAACGTGGTTTGGGCGTGGCACATCCAAAGCGGCGCAACGGTCCCGAGCAGAGCAATCAAAGACCGAAGACGGAGTGTTTTTTTCATGGTGGGTTGATAGTTAAGGTTACGTTTACGGCAGACTTGGTGAAAGCGCTCCTGACTCGGCAAAATAATTGGGCATTGGGCTGGTATTTTGTCAGGAATTTATTGCTGATAGGCGTTAAAGATGATTCGGAAAGCCGGCGTGGAACTGTTGTATGCGGTATTGCCAGGGCCCTGGTTTATCGTCGGATCCCACAAAAGAGGGTCGAACGGCAAATTGGACGATTTCTTATTATTGCCCCTGACCAACTCAAAGCGCACATGGCCATCGGGAAAAACGGCATTTAACCCGTACGGATTGCCGTGATATTGATGGTTAATTAAAGACCAGGTCTTCAACGAATCAACACCCATGGCAAGAGTCTGATTTATCTGGGTAATCTTCATGGGGGCGGGTTCGGTCGTTGAGTTTGGAGAGGTGCCCCCCGGAGGATTTGGAGGATTAAACGTAACCGTTTCAAACGTGAGAGCGGGAAGATTCAGAGTCCCGCTGCTGGTCGAAACGGCCTGCACGGTCTTGGATTGAGGATAGTAATTGTAGCCGCACCGAACAAAGGGATTGCCGTCTCCATAGGTTACAGCGGCCTGCGTCATCGAAGGCCATGGGTAGTTTGGGGCACTGTAATAGCCGTAGGTATAAATTTGAAACTGAGGGGCAGTCAGAACGCTGGGGCAATAAAAAACCTGCGGATTGGCGACAATTCCGGAAAAAAATAATTGGCCCAGACCAAAAGGTCCGGCCAGGATTTGCGAGCCTGGTATTGCTGTCGTGCGAACCGCCATACTGGTTTGATATCCGTTCTCGGTCACTCCCGGCAAATTAATTATCGGGAAATAATCGGCGTTGTCCGTACTGTAAACGGCGCATCCGGTCCCAATTTGTTTCTCATTATTCGCGCAAGATACCCGCGTGGCGGATTCCTTGGCGTTTGTCAGCGCCGGGAGCAGTATCGCCGCCAGGATGGCGATGATCGCAATGACGACGAGGAGTTCGATGAGGGTAAAGCCGTTGCGGGCCTGTATCTGACGTTGCATAATTGCGCCATTTCTCACGGTACTAGTTCGGGCTTGTTCTAAAGAACGTACCATCAAAATGCGATTTCTGACAACAGCCTGTCTTTGCAAATGCAATTGAAAAAAGTGCACTGAAGGTGACATGCGTTCAAAACGCTCATAAATAGCGAAGTCGCTAATTTATGCTACAAGACATGGCACAGATTCTTCTGCGCACGCTCTTCACGCTTCGATCTCAATCCTCTGTCAAAAACCGCAAAGTACGTTGAAGGAATTCCTCGCGCGCGTCCGCGTGGACCCAATGGCCGGCGCCGGAAATTGTTTCTATCTTTGCCCGGGGAAATAAGCCGTGAATTTCCGGCAAACTATTTTCAGGAACGTAATGAGATTTTCCGCCGCGAAGAAAAAGCGCCGGTTCCGGAAATGGGGCATGCGATTGTATCGCTTCGCAAATCTTTGGATAACTTTTAAATAGAATGTCCAAAGGAATTCTCCACTCAAAATGGGAGGATGATGCCGACGAGGACGAGGAGGAGGGCACCGACCTTAGGTTCTTGAGTAAAAACTGGCGCACCACCAGATCAGGTATGTCCGGAGCCAGAGCGTCCTCCATTTGCCGGCGCGACTGAAATTGGCGCACATCAAGAGCCAGCAGCGCCTTGAAAATTGTCTCGTGATCGAGTGGAGAGGCGCGAGGCGTGATGTCCACCACCACGAGTTTTTCCACGCGGGCCGGGAAATCGAGAGCAAATTGCATGGCTGTCTTTCCACCCATGGAATGGCCGACGACACTTGCCCGGTCCAATGAATGCTGATCGAAAAATTCCGCGAGGTCGGCGGCCATGACGGGATAATTCATTTCGGCATCGTGGGGCGACATCCCGTGATTCCGCGAGTCCACGAGGAAAAGATGGAAGGTTTCA
>DASXFM010000164.1:0-10355 GCA_036489615.1 Verrucomicrobiia bacterium
TTCATCTTCAGAAATCAGCGTCAGACCGTCGGGCTTTTTATGGTCGCTGGCGATTTTGGCCAGCAGTTTGTTGGAGGCAACGCCGATGGTGGCGGTCAATTGACGTTCGGCCCAAATGCGCTGCTTCAATTCCCGGGCCAGCGGCAGGGATGCCAGAAGAGATGCGTCAGCGTCGGCCTCCTGGCAGACGGCGGACACGTCCAGGTAGGCTTCGTCAATGGACATCTGTTCAACCGTAACGCCGGGACGGCCGATGATGCCCATAATGTGACGCGATTCTTCGCGGTATTGCTCCATGCGCGGGCGGACGAAAACGCCGTTGGGGCATAATCGCCCGGCGGTGGCGCTGGGCATGGCGGAACGGACGCCGAATTTGCGCGCCTCATAGCTGGCCGCGCAAACGACACCCCGCTGCGTGGGTGGTGCCCCCACGATGACCGGTTTGCCGCGCAACGCCGGATTGTCCCGCTGTTCCACCGAAGCGTAAAAGGCGTCCATGTCCAAATGGAAAATGACGCGAAACATCGGGGAAGAATTTACGATTTACGAATCACGGTTTACGAGCCGAATCGATTTCTTGAACTGGGTAGGGCCGACCTGCCGGTCGGCCCCGACTAAATGCGACCGCGCTTGACCGTCAAAATCGAAAGTCAGGGCCGATTTCACATCCGCTGCTACGCGATTCCGCAATTCGCGTTCGTAAATCGTAATTCTTAGCACTTGACCATCTGTCGCAGATTTTTTACCTTAAGTTTCCCCTTCGCGGGGGTGTAGCTCAATTGGTTAGAGCGCTGCCCTGTCACGGCAGAGGTTACGGGTTCGAGCCCCGCCACTCCCGCCATTTTTCCAACAAGCAATCTCAACGGGATTGCAACCACTCGCTAAAGCTTTGGCGCGAACGCGCACCTCCCCTGCAGCATCTTTCCTCAAACCGCGACGCGGGACCCGGCGTGGGTATCCAGTTTTTCGCGAATCAGCTTGGCGGCGGTATCGGGCAGATACGGTTTGGGAAGAAACGTCGTATCTCCCGCGCTCGGTTCCCGGGCCATCATGGCCGCGTTGAATCCGCTGGTTAATATCACTTTCAAACCGGGCTTTCGCTTCTTCAATTCGGCGGCCAGTTCGCGTCCGGACATTCCGCCGGGCATGACGACGTCGGTCAGGAGAAGGTCCACGCGCCCCTGGTTTTTTTCCCAAACTTGCAACGCCTCGGCGGCGGACGAAGCCGTTAAAATATTATAATTATACTGACCGAGGACATGCTCCATCAGTTCCAGCAAGGCGTCTTCATCTTCGGCCAGCAGGACGGTCTCCTTGCCGCCCTGGATATTCTCGGGCAAAGACAGCTGGGCGAGCGGTGATGGCGCGACCTGATCGGACGCCGGCAGAAAGATTTTAAACGTCGAGCCGGCGCCAACTTCGCTTTGGACTTCTATCCAGCCCTGATATTGTTTAACCACTCCATAAACTGTGGCGAGGCCCAGACCGGTGCCTTTCCCCATTTCTTTTGTGGTAAAAAACGGCTCAAAAATCCGCTGTATTAAGGCCGGATCCATTCCACAGCCGTTATCGGTCACCGCCAGGCAAACGAACCGTCCGGGGTGGCCGTCGGGGTAACGGCGGGCGGACTGGCTATCCAAATCAACGACAGAAGTTTCGATGAGCAATTTTCCGCCCTTGGACATGGCATCACGCGCGTTGATGGCCAGGTTCATCACGATTTGCTCGACCAGGGCGGTGTCCGCCGCGATATGAGGCAGCTGGGAGGAATAACTGGTTTCCAGCACAATATGGCCGCCAAGCATGCGGGGCAGGAGAGATTCCAAGTTGTGCAGAAGGGCATTCAGATCGAGGATTTTTGTCCGGTAAATTTGTTTTCGGCTGAAAGAGAGTAGATGCCGGATGAAACCCGCCGCGCGTTCGGATGCCGCGACGATTTGGGAAGCAGACTTGGCGGCGGTGGATTCCGCGGGTGCGGCGCTTAGCAGCAGACCTGCATGTCCCTGGATAATCGTAAGGATATTATTGATGTCATGCGCCACACCGGCCGCCATCTGGCCCAGCGCATCCATTTTTTGGGACTGTCGTAATTGGGTTTCCAGCGCCAGCCGCTGGGTCACGTCTTCTACCGTGACAATCATGCCGTCAACGTGGCCTTGAGCGCTGGACAGGGCGGTGGCATTTGTGGAAAGCACAAAGCGCTGATCATCCGCAAATTCAATCACGTGGCAGATGTCCAGAGCCGGTTCACCCGAAGCCAGGACGTTGTTGAGCGGGCGTGTCTGCCCGGGCAGCGGGTTCCCGCCAAGGTCAGCCGCGCGCCAATTCAGGACATTGGATGTTTGCGGGAGATTTTGCGGCAGCCGTAATATTTCCCCGGCGCGCCGATTGGCGAACGTGATTTTTCCGGCGGAGTCGGTCACGACGATCCCCGACGGGCTGGTTTCCATGATGTGCCGGACAAAATCGCGTTCCTGGCGCAGAGATTCCTGCGAGCGGCGGCGTTCGATAGCGTAGCGGATGGCGCGTTCGAGCGTGTCGGCGGAGAGGCGGCTTTTAACAAGGTAATCCGCCGCGCCGGCTTTCATGGATTCCACGTCAATTTCCTGGTCGCCTTGTCCAGTGAGCAGAATGATGGGCGGACACACCTTGAATGCCTGTGATTCGCGCAACAATTCGAGGCCTGTGCGCTCACCCAGGCGATAGTCCAGCAGGCAAAGCTGGTGCTGGCCACGCGAGAGGACCTCGCGGCCCTCGTCATAGCTATTGACCCAATCAAGCTGATGGCGGGGTTCGCGGATTTGAGAAATCAAATCGCGAGTGATGAGATAGTCATCTTCATCATCATCCACCAACAGGACCTTGACGGGCGCGGCTTGCATACCATTCAGTTTTCCTCCGGTGGCAGTTCGACAACCTCGAACCAATAACATCCGAGAATCTTGATGAGCTCGACCAGCGATTTGAACGTAACGGGCTTCGTGACGTAGGAATTAACGCCCAGGTCATAAGTGCGCACGATGTCTTCCTCGGCTTTGGAAGTGGTGAGCACGACAATGGGAATGCGGCGCAGGTCCGGGTCCGCTTTGATTTCCTTAAGCGCCTCACGGCCGTCTTTGCGGGGCATATTCAGGTCCAGTAAGATCAGCCCGGGCAGCGGGTCGCCGCGCAACGATTCGTATTGGCCGCGGCGGTGCAGATAGTCCAGCAATTCCTCGCCGTCCTCGACCGCGTGAAATTCGTTGGCCAGGCGATTTTCCATGAAGGCCTCCTGGGTGAGTTTGCGGTCGTCCGGGTCGTCGTCTGCCAGTAGAATGGAGATCATTTTTCCTTCCTTTTTCATAGATTAGATTCCGTCGGAGTTTGATTTTGGATGGGAGACAGGGAGCGTTGCAATAAAGGCGGCGCCCTTCCCGGGAGCGCTCCGCGCCGTGATGAAGCCGCCATGAAGCAGAACAATTTTCCGGGCGATAGCGAGCCCCATTCCGGTTCCTTCATACTCGTTGCGCGTGTGCAGGCGTTGGAAGACGTTGAAAATTCGGTCGAGATACTTTTCATCGAAGCCGATGCCATTATCACTGACCGTCAGTTCGCACCAGGTCTGATCGGGGGTGCCCTGCGGGGCTTGAGGAACAGCCCCGGAATAAACTTTTGCTTCGATTTTGACGACAGGCGGGACTTCGGGACGGCGAAATTTCAGGGCGTTGCCGAGTAAATTTTGGATCAATTGGCGCATTTGCACCGGCTCGGCGTCGATGACCGGCAACTCGCCCTGTTCGATGCGGCCTTTGGTCATTTCAATCCGGCCTTCGAGGTCTTCAATGACCTCGCGTGCCGTTTGCGCCAGATTCACCTGGGTGAAAGGCAGGGCCTTGGTTGTTACGCGCGAAAAGGCCAAAAGATCATTGATGAGAGTTTGCATGCGCGAGGCGGCTTTTCGCATGCGTTGCAAATAATCCAGCGTTTCAGGTTCCAGTCGCTCCGCGGCCTTTTCCTGGAGGCGTTCGCCGAAAACGACAATTTTTCGCAATGGCTCCTGTAAATCATGGGAGGCGACATAGGCGAAATCCTGCAGTTCGCGGTTGCTGCGCTCGAGTTGGGCGGTGGATTTGCGTAACGACTCTTCCGCTTGCTTGAGCGGCGTGACGTCCTGTGACGCGCCGAATGTGCCGATCGTTTTTCCGTCTTTGTCGCGCCAGGGCAGTTTGGTGACGAGCCACCACAGGACCCGGCCATCTGCCAGTTCAGCCGTCTCAATCTTGTTGACGACAGATTCGCCCGTGCGGATGATTTCCTGCTCGTCCTTGTGGGCTGCGTGGGCGAGGGCATCCGGGTATGTGTCAAAATCGGTCTTGCCGATCAACCATTTCGAGAAGGATTGAACGTCGGCCAAATGAGGCGGCCGGTCATCGGGCGAAGCTTCGGGATGTTGTGTGTGCCAGGCTTTACAGACGGCGTCAAAAGTGCCTTGCGACTTTGAATGGCTGACGCGTACAAAGCGGGATTGGAGGTCCTTGAAAAAGATCCGGGTGGGCGAATTTTCCAGCAATGTTTGAAGTAACTCCTGCTCATACGCCAGTTCGGTTTGCATCTGGCGTTGCCGGGTGATGTCCCGGCCAATGCCGATCAAACCGATGATTTTGCCGTCCGTGTCGCGCAAAGGCAGCTTGCTGGTCAACAGCCATCGTTGACGGCCCTCCCCGTCGAGAAAATATTCCTCCCGATTGATGATGGAATGTCCCTGAATCACCTTTTGGTCGTCGGCCCAGAACTTCTCCGCGATCTCCCGGGGGAACATGTCAAAGTCATTTTTCCCAATGGCATCGGCCTCGGTTTTGCATCGGAGGTTTTGCAAGTCCGCCGGGTTGGATAATGTCTTCCGGCCGTTTGTGTCCTTGGCATAGATGCTGTCCGGCAGGTTATCAATTAAAGTCCGCAATAGAAGGCGTTCCCGGGACAGCTCGATAGTGCGTTTTTCCAATTCTTCGCTCGATGTTTCTTTCGCCCGTTTTAACTCCGTGATGTCGCGGCCAATCCCAATAAGTCCGATGATGTTGCCGTCGGCGTCGCGCCGGGCAACTTTGGTGGTTTGCATCCAGCGAATTCCTTTGGGGCCCTTTTCGAAGAACAATTCGACGGTGTTCAGCGTCTCGCCCGACCGCATGAGCGCTCGTTCATCCGCCAAATACCGCTCGGCAAATTCTTTGGGGGAAAAATCAAAATCGGTTTTATTGGCTAATTCGTCCGGATGGCTCGCCCCGAGGAGGCGGGCACAAGCGGTATTGCCGGTTAAAAAACGGCTCTCGGTGTCCTTCACATAAATGGGGTCGGGCAGACTATCGATGATGGTTCGAAGCAAATCGCGCTCCCTCGCGAGCTCCCCGTTTTCCCGGACGAGCTTGGCGTTGATCGCTGCCAGGTCACGAATGCCCGAAGTCCCATTAGCCTTGCGGCTTGCAGTTTGCAAAAGTATGGGATCGGATGCCGGCGCTTGCTGCTGATTCCCTTCCATAGCTGTTGAATCGGTAGCTTAAGCAGCTTTAATGCCTGATTTGCGGTCGGGTCGATTTATCCCATTTGGCGGTTCCAAATGGTCAAATCGGTTGCTAAAGCCGCACGCAGCCAGGGCCGGTCGAACCCGTTATTTTCTTGGAACGAAAGTGTTAGGCAGGTAACTCGGTGTAGTATTTACTGGTACGATGGCGGCACGGCTGACATTGCGCTTCCCCATTTTTCATTTGGTGTCCGACCCAGTGTGTAACTGAGATTTCCACCCTGTGAAATGTCTGAGAACCGAATCCATGGCTTGTTCCACTGTAGGCCGTTGACGGTGAGGCTTTGAACATATGGAGCATCGTAAGCAGCCCCTGGAGCGTCGATCGTCACATCGCCCTGTTTCAAGCGCAGGACGGCTTTTGGAAACAGCGGGCTGCTGAGCACGAGAACATCTGAGCCCGGAAGTTCCGGGTACATACCCAGCGCTCCCCAAAGGTACCACGACGACATTTCTCCGAGGTCATCGTTGCCCGGGTAACCCCCAGGTCTTGATGAATAAAGTTCCGCCAAAACCCGATGGACCAGCTCCTGTGTCTTCCATGGACGTTCGAGGAAACAATAGATCCATGGAGTTTCCACGCACGGCTCATTTCCCAGATAAGCGTAAACAGAATTGTCCCCGGCGTTTAAGTGAGTGAAAAATGTGTCGAGTTGCGTTGCTGCCTTATCAGGGCCGCCAAGAGCGTTCACCAGTCCATTGAGATTGAAGGGTACCATCCACACATATTGTGAGGCAGTGCCCTCCTGATAGGCCTGGTTGCCGTCGTACCCGAGCACATTATTTGTGAAACCCGGCGCCCAGGTCCCGTCACGGCGTCGCATTTGAAAATAACCCGTCTGGGGATTGAACAAATTCCGCCAGTTTTGGGAGTGTTGCAACAACAGCGCGCTGTCAACGTGGTCGCCAAGCGACGCCGCCAGTTGCGAAATAGCAAAGTCGTCGGCGTCATATTCGAGGGTCATGGAGACGCTGCCATATCCGTGCCACGTGCCGTGCTGATCTTCAGACACGTAACCCAGCCTCAAGTAATCGGCGAGCCCGTCACGTTCGAAAATATGCGTTCGCGAGGCCATGACGGCTGGATTGGTGGCGGCATTGACGAGGCCGGCGAGAGCCGAGCGGGCGTCAAAATTTGTCGCGCCAAAAGCGTGGAATCCCGCGATGATTGGAGCGGCGGGATCTCCATCCATTACGCCGCTGTCCTGCACGATAAGGCCCCAACGCGGGAACGCGCCGCCCTGCTGATAATCCCGCAACAGGGATTGCGCCATGTCGCTCGCTTCGTCCGGCGCAATCATCGCCAGAAACTGGCAATTGCTCCGGTAGATGTCCCAGCCGGAAAAATACCCGTATTGAGCGTGGCCCGGCGGCAGCGTGTGGACCTGGTTGTCATAACCTCGATACTCGCCGTCG
Organism: Verrucomicrobiia bacterium; assembly: GCA_036489615.1. GTDB lineage: Bacteria > Verrucomicrobiota > Verrucomicrobiia > Limisphaerales > UBA11358 > UBA11358. The sequence continues at coordinate 6,971 of DASXFM010000164.1, forward strand.
GCGTCCGAACAAATCGTGGGCGCAAGAAGCAGATGATAAAGCATGGAGTAAAATGTCGTTCGATCGGCCACCGCGCCGCCGCTGATTTGAATCCGGTTCAGCCACGAATTCCAATTGTCGCCGGCAGTCTGAACCGCCGAATCAAAAGCGTTTGATGAAAAAGCCGCAATGGGATTCTCACTTTCCAGGTTCGCCCGTGCATTCGCGATACTCACATAGGAAATGCCAACCCTGGCAAGAACCGCCGAACTTTCGGAAGTGTCGAAAACCACATAGGCTCCGGATGCTTTTCCATCCGCTTTGGTTTGTTTGTTCAACAGTTTCCGTCCTCGCCACGTGCCGTAATGAATAAAAGGCCGATCGAAGACGTCATAAAAATAGAGGGTGCAAACATTCGGATGGCCGAGGAAACGTCCGCCCGTCGTCGAACCGCTGATGGAATGCGACACGGGGTCAATTTGAACAAATGAATTTGAAGTGCCGTTGATGTTGCTGCCGGTATTGATAACCATTGTTGCCGGTGCATTGGATGGATAAGTGAAACGGCCAAAGCCGCTGCGGGCGGTGGCGGTCAGTTCCACGCGGATTCCATTATCCAAAGTCACCTTATAAAAACCCGGCGAGGCGCTTTCATGGTCGTGTGAAAACGGCGTGTTGAACGCGTAACGATCCGCCGGCGCGCGGGAAAGGCCATCCGCCAGGATTGGCATAAAGGCAAAATTACCGCCGTACCAGGAACCCGCGCCGCTCAAGTGGTCCAGGCTGAAACCGTCTATAGATGAATCCGCGTAGTTGTAGCCGGCCAATGTTGGGCGTTTTCCCGAATCCGGGCTCCATTGGATCATTCCAAATGGCATGGTTGCGCCGGGATACAAACCGCCGTCATGTGTGGTGCCACAAAACGGGTTGGCATAGATGAGCAAATTCGGAAGTGCCGGCGTGGATGTGGTTGAAGGGCGCAGTGGCTGCGAATTGCGGCACGACGCCAAAAACAGGCAGGCGGCTGTCAATATGAGTGCGCTGATGCTGCGTGACATGAGAAGGAAAAATTAAAAAAGAAAAGGGAAAAAGGAAATGCCGGATTGCAATGGGCGCATATTTGCGCTGTTCTTACTTTGGCGGTGGTAGGGACGGCGCGCTGCGCCGTCACCGCCCGTATACCGGGCGGAATCCCGCAATGCGGGACGGTCCAGCGTCCGACCACATTCGTTGCGCCGCTAAATGCGGCGCGGACAGCGCAGCGCGCCGTCCCTACCAAGAACAGTGCTAAGATGCGGCCGATTGCAATGTTTAGGAAAAATATGGCAATGATGACCATTGATTTGGTATGTCTCAGGCGCGATGAACAGGCGATTGCTTTTCACTCTCACACTTCTATTTTCGGCAATGGTATTGAAAGCGGATTATTTTCCGCTCTCGTCGACCGATCCATCAAAACCCACGGACCTGATGCTCATTTACGAGGGTGGCGTCCAGCGTCCGCGATGGACCGTCAGCCGCTTCGCCCCCTACGTCACCTACCAGGATTTGCAAACGGGAAAAGAACAGTGGCTCTATGACGGATTTCTCATCATCGAATTCCAGGACGGTCGTGGCCATACCTACGAGCAATTCTCGAATCTCAAACACGCGAACAAAGGCCAATGGGCCTCGCTGCTGGAACGAAATTTTGCGGACGACGACGGCGTCCCAAATCTCGAAAAGGCGGTGGAGGCGGCGGCGAGTCGAATTGGCGAACCAGTCCGGCGCCGTCAGGTCGTTTTAACTTTGCCGGTGCCTGAGCCGGGCCAGACAAATTGGGGCGACTTGGGTAGCCGTCCCCTCGATTTTAATAATACGGCGGATCGTCTTGCCACCTGCACGTGGTATCTCGACCTTGCGTTGCAACGATGGAAGGAACTTGCGCCGAGGGAATTGGATTTAGCCGGATTTTATTGGGTCGCGGAGCAATCGGGCAGCACTACGGGCCTCTTTCCGGAATTGGCCCAGGCAGTTCATGCGCGCGGCAAAGAATTTTTTTGGATTCCCAGTTACCACGTCAACACGCCATTGGGCGACTGGAAATCCGTTGGCTTTGATGTGGCGTATCTCCAGCCGAATTTCTTTTTTCATCCGGGCCTGTCACCGGCGCGCCTGCAAAACGCCTGCGACTTTGCGCGGGCGCATGGAATGGGGCTCGAGATGGAATTTGATCCGCGCATGATCACCGATCCGTCCGTTTACGAGCCTCGATTTCACACCTATCTGGACGCGTTCACGCGCAACGGCGTCAACGACGGCGCGGCTATGGCATGGTACGAGGGTGGCGGAGGGCTATACCGGCTGGCGGTGTCCGACAATCCGAAACTGCGCGGCGATTATGACGAACTGGCGCGGTTTGTTTTGAAACGGCAGCAGATGGCGGATAGGGATGCTAAAGGTGTTAAGAATTAAGAGACAGGAAAGCGACTACACATTTTTTTGGGTATAGGGAATGCAATTAGGAAACGAACGGGATTCGGACAGAAAAGTGTGTTTTTATTGGGAAAATTACAGATTTCAGGGCATCGGCTGGAAACGGGGTTTTGAATGAGGAAATCAGGAAGGGAATGGGGAGGTTATCCTTGGATTTGGTAGAAGTATTCGACCTCCCCAACCCCAAGTCGGAAGACCACGGCTTTTCCTGTGTGTGGGTTCCGCCACGTTTCGTTTGGTAGCGTTCAGACTTGCTATTGTCTGCATGTAGACCACCTTGGCTGCATGCCATATCGTCCGCAGAAACGGAAAAAATTCGAACCCAAAGCGGGGGAACTGAAAAAACATCAATTCCAGGCCGATCAACAATCGGATCTGCGCCACCGGGAAATGGCCGCCCGCTCCGCCTTGTCCCGATTGCGTAACCGAAAATCGGCTTTGAAGTGAGTTCGTCCGTGATGGAAACGAAGACGAAACCCTTGCTGGATTGGCTGCTGCAGAAGCATCCCAACACGCCAAAAACTCGTGCCAAACAATGGATCCTGGCGGGGCGCGTCAGCGTCAAGGGCGTGATCATTCGAAAACCGCAGCAAAACATTGCCGACCCTGCTGGCGCACTGGAATTAGGCGAACGCCATGCCACGACGCTGGACTGCGGTTCCGGGTGGCAAATTCATCCTCGCGTATCATTGCTTTACCTGGATTCATCTCTGGCCATCGTCAACAAAGGTCCCGGCCTCATCTCGGTGCCGGCGTCGAACTGCGACCTTTCCGCCTTGAGTATTCTCGGCGATTTTCTGGCGGGCAAACTGAAGGCTCATCTTCGCGGCGACGCCGGTAAATCTCTGCCATCCGCTTATCGCCGCTTGCAACCCATGCCGGTTCATCGCCTGGATCAATACACCAGCGGAGTCTTTTGTATGGCGATAAA
>DASXFM010000186.1:0-15773 GCA_036489615.1 Verrucomicrobiia bacterium
AGGCCGAGGGCGTCGGCGAGCAAAAAGCATTTTTGCAAACGATCCATTCGGTGGCCAAAAAAGGCCGCCGCAAAGCAACCGGCGATCACCGCGTAGAGATAACGCTCGTCCTTCATCACGAGCGGCGGGCCGTTTTCAATAAAGACACAGTCGCGAATCAAACTGCCGCCCACGCCGCTCACTGCCGCCAGTACAAACAAACCGATGATATCGTACCGGCGACGAATCGCCACCAGCGCCCCCGTCAGCGCGTAAAGGAATGTCGCTCCCAAATTGAAGTAAATCGGCAGGACAAATTGGCTGTTGATCTCGAGAGCCATTTCATTTTCTCATGCTGGCGGCGTTGGCGAATGTTCCCGTCGCCCTTCATTTCATCAGAATAACGTGTAAACCAGGCCGGTTTGGATTCGCCAAACGTCTCCGTGCGCGCCGCCGGCGTCGTCTTTGTAGCCATACAGGCATTCCAGGCCCACGCTCAGGCGTTTGCGCAACTGCCAGATCACGTTCCCACTCGCATAGTAAGTCTCGTGATATGCCGCGGCAGTCTGAGCCTGTTCGTTTTGCAGATTGACGTACCCGAAAGTCGCTGTGGAACGGAACTCATCGCACCATTGATGCGTATATCCGACCATGGGCGCGACGTACTGCAACGCCCTCAACTCTCCGGCATTATTGAAGGCGGCGTCACCGCCGTTGAAATCGGTATAGGTGAAGTTGTCGTTGCAGAAGTGGAAGATGCCGTGACCGTAAGTGATCTGCCCCTGAACCGAATCATGCGCGAATACGTTGAGACTGGTGGACAGGTTCAGACCCCAGCCCAGAACACTTTGCTGGCCGAGGGTCGTGTCCCTGGCGCCGACATCACGGAAGATCGTCGCGAACTGGACGTGCCCCCACTTTTCATCTTCCCAGCGGATGTTGAAGCCGCCGTCGGGCGCGTGGTTGTCCGCTGACGCGCCCGCCTCAGCGCCCTCATTATCAATGTCTGACGACGGCTGTTGCAGGCCGAAGTTCAAGTTCCAATGATCGCTCAAAGCCAACTCGTAACGAACCGTTGGTTGACGCGCGAAAATCAGGGAGTTCGGACCTTCAAAATCCACGGTGTCCGGCCAGACGTCGGGATCTTCGAAAATGCTGAAAGTGAACCCGGCGGTGACGTTGTAGAATTGGCCGTAGAGTTGTTTGAGGCGATAGGCCATGCCGGTGCCGGGGCCGAAAAAGTCATTGTTATAATAGAAGCGGAAATCTCCGGCAACAGTGGGCGCCCGCACGTCGATACTCAACGACGAGCCTTTGGCGGTGACATTGAATTGATTTCCACCACCGGCGGTTGGACCGCCCGCTGGAATAGTTGCGGTGACGAAGCGGTCCGGGTTGCCCGAATTCTGGTTGTCCCACATCATGTCCAGGCGCGGTTTGGCGTTGAACTGGATGATGCCGGGTGTGTTGGGAATCGGGATGAAACCCCAGTATTTAGCGTTGAGCGTCTGGTTGCTGAGCCGGGGGGCTTGTGACTGATAATCCTGCAGGTTCCCGCGATCCGTGATTGGGCTGACCTGTACGGCAACAGCTTGCGTCGAGGTTTCGAAGATGACCAGCTGAGAGGCATTTGTCACGACAAGAGGGGCATTGGTGAGTGCCATAGAGGCATTTGTTCCCGGCAGAACGCCGATCGCGGCCATCTTCTCCTGTTCCAATTCATTTATTCTCTGATGCATTGCGTCCATGTTCGTTTGCATCGCCTGCATCTCGGCTTTCAACTCGTCAATTTCGGCTGTATCGGATGTTTGCGCCGCCGCCGGAATCCCGGCGGCGGCAAAGACAGTGGCCAGCATGAGCCATTTCGTGATTTTGATTTTGTTATTCATAACGGATTTCAAATTGGGGGTTCACTTCATCGGCCCGAAGAGATCCAGGTTTAAATCATTGACGATGTAGTCGATCGCCTCAGTTGCGCGGATACTATTCCCGGCTTCATTGAGCGGCGGTGAAAAGCCGACAATGGCCATCTTGCCCGGAACGACCGCGAAGATGCCGCCGCCGACGCCGGTTTTGGCGGGCAAGCCGGCGTGGTAAGCCCATGCGCCCGATTCATCGTAAAAGCCGGCCATCATCATGACGGCGAGCACATGCGGGACATACTTGGAATCCAGGCAGCGTTCATGCGTCATGGGATTGACGCCGCCATCGGCCAGCGTTGCGCCCATGACGGCCAGTTGTTTGGCGGTCACGCCGATGGAGCATTCCTTGGTATAAACATCGGTCGCCTCCGGCGGGTCGCAGAAGAGGTTGTCGTTGTTGTAAAGAATCCAGGCGATGCCACGGTTGCGGAAATTCGTGTCTGATTCCGATTTGTAAACCGCGTCAATCAGGTGGAGGGGCTCACCGGCAAATTTGCTCTGATTTGCGAGAATTTTATCCCAGCGCTCCTCGGGATTGGATGCCTTGACCATGCTGACGGTGGCAATCGCGCCGGCATTGACCAGCGGATTGACGGCCTTGTTACCGAACATTCCCAGCGCGGTCACGGAATTGAAGGGCTGCCCGGTCGGTTCCACGCCGATTTTTTTCTGTACGGCATCCGCGCCGGACTCTTCCATCACTTCCGCGAGGGTGAATACCTTTGAGCAGGATTGGATAGAGAAGGCGTAGTCGCTATCTCCGGCCTGGTAAACCTGCCCGTCAGTGGTGACGATGACGACGGCGAACAGGTTGGACGATACGCTGGCAAGGTAGGGAATATAATCGGCGTTCCTGCCGGAGTTGTCGTCCTTGAATTTGGTATAAGCTTCATCCACCGCGCGCTGCAATTCGTCAGCGGGCGGAGTCATGTTCATGTTACCGGTTGAAACGGCGCCGGAGGACATTGTGGCCGGTTCGGCCGGGGGTTCCTGGGCAGTTTGAGTTTGCGAGCAACCGGTGAGCACCGAGAGCAAGAGGGCCAGCAAGCCTGCGCTGAGTCGTCCGGGTTTACGAATATCTGTTTTCATAGGCTTAATACTCCATGAAATATTGTTGGAGTTGTTTGGGGTCATCCGTTTTGGTCAGGCCGAGCATCAGAAGCACACGCGCCTTCTGCGGATTCAATTCCATGCCGGCGATAAATCCCATCTTGTCGTCATTCACTTCCACATCCCGTGCGACCACCCCGCTGCCTGTGCGTGAACAACGCACGACGGCGACGCCTTTCTTCGCCGCCTCCGCCAGCGCGGCGATCATGGCGTCAGTGCTGTTGCCGTCGCCAACACCGGCCAGGACGATGCCTTTCACACCTTGCTTCACCAGGAAATCCACGACGTCGGGTTCTGCGTTGGCATAGGAATAGACGATGGCGACCCGAGGCAAATCACCGGGTGCCATGCCGTCCACGGAAAACTCGCTACTAACCCCATGACGGCTGGTATTTTTGGAGAAGAAATGAGCATGCCCGACGTTGATGACGCCCGCCAGGCCGCGATTGGGTGACTCGAAAGTATTGAGTTCCGTGGTATTCATCTTCTCCGCTTCGCGCGCGTAATGGATTTGGTCATTGAGCACGACGAGTGGTCCGAGACCGCGCGCCTGGGGATCGGCGGCCAGCGTCACCGCGTTGTAAAGGTTCGCCGGGCCATCCGCGCTGATGGCCGTGGCCGGGCGCATCGAGCCGACCATCACGATCGGCTTGTCGCTATGCACTACGAGCGACAAAAAGTAAGCCGTTTCCTCCATCGTATCGGTGCCATGGGTGATGACGACACCGTCAACATCCGGTTGCGCGAGGACCGCGTTGACGCGGTCAGCGAGCTTGAGCCAAACCTCGTTGTTCATCGTCTGGCTGCCGATGTTGGCGACCTGTTCACCCGTCAGTTCGGCGACGTCTTTGAGCTGCGGCACGGCGTTGATGAGTGAGTCGATCGAAAAGCTCCCGGAGGTGTAACCGATCTGGGAGGTATTGGCCTGCGCGCCGGCAATGGTGCCGCCGGTGGCGAGAATGACAATTTTGGGTTTGGCCTGGACGGAAATGGAAAACATTAACGCTGTCGTCGTCGCGAGGCAGAGAAGGAATTTGGTCGTTTTCATTTTTGCTTTTGGTTCATTATTTAATGTTTTGGGTTTTAAAGCGGTGAAACCTTTTTGTCTTGAAAGGGGTCGTATGGCGCGTTAAGGAGTGTCGTTTGTTGGTCTGCCGGAATGCCCTGTCGATTCCGCGCACCCCTGATCGGGCAGCTTCCCATTCTTTCACGTAGGCCTCCGCCATTTCCCGGAGGTATTGGCCGATTTTCGGATACGTGTCCTCGGCGAGATTGGCCAGCGAGACCCGCACGGACCAATCCGGCCCGCCAAAACCGCCACCGTGCATGAGCACGACGCCGGAAGATTCAGCCAGCCGGAACAGCACGTCGGTGCATTCGTAATTTTTCCGGAGAAACCGCGCAAATTCCGGTCCGTATTCCTTTTCCGCCCAAACCATCAAGTCGAGTTGGACATAATAAGCGGCGCGCGTCTCGTCATCGGAAAGCGTCAGGCCAAGTCCATCTAACAAGGCCTGGAAGCGGCGGCGCACGATGAGCCGGCAAAGCGATTTATAACTATGGGCTTTATCGAGCAGCGCAAACGCCGAGAACAACGTCATCTGGATTTGCTGCGGCAAGGAAAGGCCGGCGGTGTGGTTCAAGGCGACGATCCGGCTATCGGCTACCATCCGGTCAATGAATTTTAATTTTGCGGGTTCCAGGGTAATTGGGCTGTAACGATGGTTCAGCACCGCCCGTATTTTCGGCGGGAGCTTTGCAATCATCGTGTCGAAAATATTGTTTTGGTGAACGGCGATCACACCCAGCCGCCAGCCGGTGCAGCCGAAATGTTTTGAGTAGGAATAAACGCCGATGGTGTTCTGCGGCAACTCGGCCATGCAGGAACGGAACCCGGGCACAAATGTTCCGTACACATCGTCAGTGATGATGATGAGATCCCGGCGCGTAGTTTTCACCAGCTTTATGAGCCGCTTCATCGAACTGGCGCGCATCGCGAACGACGGCGGGTTGCTCGGATTCACAAGGAAAAACGCCTTGATGCGCTTGTTGTTGAGCTTATCGATTTCAGCGTTGGCGTATTGCCAGGTGTGCGCATTGTCTTCACGCCGCTCCACGCCCGCGTCCACGTTGACCACCGTGAAGGCGAAGCGATCCATGTGCGCAATTTCGATGTAAGGGGTGAACGTCGGGACGGCCAGCGCAATGGTGTCGCCGCGATGCAACAACTGGTTTTGCATCAGCGTGTCGAAGACGTAGCACATTGCCGCAGTGCCGCCTTCGACGGCGAACAAGTCAAACTTGCCCGCCGGTGGATTCCCGTCGCACATTTCCTGGTCCAGATACGCATGCACGATGCGTTCGCAATGGCGCAGCATCCGGTCCGGGACCGGATACATATCGCCGATGACGCCCTGGGCCAGTTCGTACGCGAAGGAGTCGGCGTCGAACTTGAACGTTCGCAGGCCGAATTTCCACGTTTCAGACAACAATTTGGCGCCGGCCGCCCGCGGGTTGGCCGCGAGAAATTCTTCGAATCGCTTCCCCAGTCCGGGAGTCCGGGCAATTTGCCGGCCCAGGTCTGGAATATTTGAAATGGCGCGGCGGGATTCTTCGATGCCGAAGCGCAGCAGCGTGCCGAACGCTTCGCGCGCGGTGGTGCAAATCCAATTCGGATTTCCCCGGCCGGCGTTGAGGAATTGCGCGGTTTGCTCGCGTTCGGCGTCCTCAGCGAGCTTGATCAATTCATCTTTCAGCTCAAATGGACTGAGCTTGAGCAACGCCTTTTGGCGGGCACGAGATGTGGAGGATGGTTTTGGCATAGTTTTTCCCTGGTTCATTTGGTGAGGAAGACGAAGATGGGTCCCCAGACGGCCAGGAGCACATTGGAGATGGCGTAGGTGACCGTAAAGCCGAGCACTGGTGTCATGCTGTCGGTTTCCTCGTTGGCTGCGGTCAATGCTGCGGCGACGGTTTGCCCGCCGCAGAGCGCACCCAGTAGTACGACCGGATGCAGTTTCAACACGAACCGGCCGAAATACAGCGCGACAAACAGCGGAACCAGCGTGACGACCGCGCCGGCAATGAGCAAAGCGACGCCTTGATCCTGAATCGCCGCCACCGCTTTGGGGCCGGCGGACAAGCCAACGACTGCCGCGAAGGCGCTCAAGCCGAACTCGGAAAGAATCCATTGTGCCGGCTGGGGCAATGCGCCAAAAACCGGATAGCGTGTGTGGAACCAGCCGAAACAAAGACCGGATACGAGCACGCCACCACCCACGCCGAGCGTCACTGGAATGCCGCCCACCTGGATCGAACACAAACCAAGCAGTGTGCCGGCGACAATGCCGAGCGCGAGATAGGCCAGGTCACTCTTGCCGCCAGGCGCTTCGGTGCGGCCTACGAGGGCTGCGACGTGTTCCACCTCGCCGGGTCGTCCGGCCAATACGCAAACGTCACCGCGCTGGACCTCTGTGTTGGGCATGATGGGTAGCGGCAGGCCCTGGCGTTTGAGACTGGAGAGATACACGCCTTGCAGGTTTTGGAGGCCGATTTGGTCCCGAACATGAGTCAGTGTCTTGCCCACAAAATGTTTGTTCGTGACGACCACGGTGGAAACCGTCATGGAAAAAGAGAGCGCCTCCTCACTTTCCACTTCGGGCCCGATCAACTCGCCGGCGGCAACGACCGAGCCCAATCGCCCGGCGAGACTGACGACGTCTCCGGCGTTCAGCTCCGTTTCGGGCGTGGGATCAATGGTTCGGGTGTCGCGCAGAACCCTTTCAACGGTGGCGCGATCAAACCGCTTGCTCAGGTCACCAACCGTATGATGGATCGCCGTGCCTGTAGCGGCCTTGAAGGCGCGGGCGACGACGGGAACGAAAGGTGTGATTTGGCCGGGCCGTTTTACCGTGCCGCCATGAGACAGTTCCGCCTCCAGTTCACGCGCCGCTTTTTTCATGTCCACTCCGAGCAACCGCGGCGCGACACTGCGCACAAAGATGATCACTCCGATGGTGCCAAACAGGTAGGTGATGGCGAAAGCAACGGCCATTTGACCGGCTAATTGATTTGCCTGGGCTTCCGGCAACCCCAGGCGCGTGAGCGCGTCGCCCGCCGTTCCCATCGTCGCCGTTTCCGTCAATGCGCCTGCTCCGAGGCCGGCAGTGAATCCCTTGCCAAAATGGCAAATGTGCCCGATCGCCAGGACGACAATTAAAGCGGTCAGACATTGAACCACCGACGAAACCACCAGTTTGATGGAGGAGCGGTTCAGCCCGCCGAAGAATTCCGGGCCGCTGCGGAAACCGATCGCATAAATGAACAGCGCAAAGCAGACAGCCTTCAATGCGTCCGGCAGCGCAATGCCCAGTTGTCCGATAATGAGCGCGACGATGAGCGAGCCGGCCACGCCGCCGAGGCTGAAGCCCTTGAATTTGACCCGTCCGAGCAGGTGCCCAAGAAACAACGCGGCGAACAGCGCGATTTCCGGAGCGGCTTTCAGGATGTGATTGAGCATGGATGACTCCTCGGCTTAACGGTTGATGGATTCGTCAGTTCAGCATTTCTCAGTGGTTTTGTAGGCGTCGTGCAATTTCGGCGGCTTGACGTTGCCGCCATTGGCTTCGAGAAATTCACACGCCTTGATGATGTCCGTGGTCAACAGGTCAATGACATTCCGGTTTAAGTGCGGGCGCACAACGATACGCAACGAGCGCACGCTCTGGGCGTTGGGCGGCATCGTGTAGGCGGAGAGCACCCAGCCGCGCTCGCGCACTTTGGCCGAGACGTCGAATTCGTTGAAGTTTTTGAACTGCGGTTTGAGCGTCAGCGCCACCACCGGGATGCGCTGCGTTTTATTCATGATTTCGAAGTAGCCGCTCTCAACCAATTGCTCGCGCAACCGCGCGGCGTTGTTCACGGCGTGGCGCATGATGGCGGTGTAACCGTCGCGGCCCAGGCGGATGAACAGGTAATATTGAACCGCGATTTGCATCGCGTTGCGGCTGAAATTCAGCGTGGCCGTCGGCATTTCACTGCCGAGGTAGTTCACGTAAAATACCAGCTCCTCGTTGAAAACTTTCCGTTCCTTGAAGACGATCCAGCCCAGGCCCGGAGGCACGAGGCCGAATTTGTGGCCGGAGGCGTTAATGGATTGCACGCGTGGCAGCCGGAAATCCCATTCGTAGTCGGGATACAAAAATGGATTCACAAACCCGCCGGATGCGCCGTCAATGTGCATGGGAATATTGTGGCCGGTGCGCAGCTGGTATTTGTCGAGCCAGTCGTGGATTTCCTGGATGTCGTCGTCCTCGCCGGTGAAGGTTTGTCCGGCAATGGCCACGACGCAGATCGTATTCTCATCCACCAACTTCTCCAGGTGCTTGATCGTCAGCCGATAGTTGCCCGGTTCCAGCGGCGCGATGCGAGGTTCGACGTCGAAATACCGCAGGAATTTTTTCCAGACGATCTGCACATTGCCCCCGGTCACCATGTTGGGCCGGCTGACGTCCTTGTGGAGCCGTTGGCGCGCCTGGCGCCAATTCCATTTGTGCGCCAGTCCGGCGAGCATGCACGCTTCGGATGAGCCGACGGTGGCCGTGCCGTATGGCTCGGCGTTTTTCGGGCCGTTCCACAAGCCGTGAAGCCACTTCACCATCCTGGTTTCCATGGCGAAGACCTGCGGATACATGTCGTGGTCGATATAGTTCTTCATGATGTTCTGGCGGGCCACCTCGGCTTCCTCCGGTTCGTAAAATGTGGTGACGAAGGACGAGAGGTTGAGCATCGGGCTGGCGTCGGTCCACGACTCACTATTGACGATGGCCGCGGCAGCCCGGGGGTTGATGCCGCATTCCGGGAAATGTTGCGGGATGTCGATATTAAAAGGGTCCAGGAGACCGGTGGAGGGAGACGTTTTTTGAGTTGTTGTCGTTGTTTTTTGTTTAGTCATAAGTGCCCTTTCTGTAATGGAGGGAGCTCCTGGTTAAATTTGTTTTTTTATTTCATCATCAAAACGATCACGACGCCCCAGGTGATGAGCAGCACGCAGCCAACGGCGTAAGGGATGGTGTAGCCGAGCGCCGGCACCTTGCTTTTCGCCTCGTCCTGGATTGCGCCGAGGGCCGCGGTGGTGGTGCGGGCCCCGGCGCAACAGCCCAGGACGATGCCGGGATGCATTCTGAAAATAAATTTGCCGGCGAAAATCCCGACCACGAACGGCAGTGTGGTGACGAACACGCCCCAAAGGAACAGGCTCAAGCCGGCGTTTTTGAGCCCGGCGACAAAGGCCGGGCCGGTGCTGATGCCGACCACCGCGATGAACGTGCACAAGCCGATGTTATTGAACACCCACAGTGCCGGCGCCGGGATCCTGCCAAATACCGGATGCACTGAGCGGAGCCAGCCGCAGACCAGACCCGCCAGGAGCGTGCCGCCGCTCGTGCTCAGGCTTAACGGCACCTGGCCGATGGGAATGACAATGGCTCCGATCAGCGCGCCAATCGTAATGCCCAGTCCCATGAAGACGACGTCCGTCTTTTCCGTCGCCCGGTCGGGGTAACCGATCTCCAGGGCGGCACGTTCCGTGTCACGGGTCGAACCGACGATTTGCAGCACGTCACCGCGGTCAATCTTCATGTTGGCCGTCACGGGCATTTCCTGCCCGGCGCGGATGACTTTCCGCAAAAACACGCCCCGAGCGCTCTTGCCGCCTTCGGAATCCCGAAGTTGCTGGAGCGTCATTCCCGCGATCTGCTTCTTGGTCACGACCACGTCAAGGACCTGGACGGGAAAATCAAACATTTCCGGATCTTCCACCTCGGCGCCAAATTCGGCGCCGTGCTGCAAAAGCAACTCGCGAGGTCCCGCGACGCCGAGAATATCACCGGCCACAATTCTCGTGTCAGGACCCGGCTCGGCGAGTTTCAACTTTTGCCGCGCGCGGGCGATGAACAGGCGCGGCAAATTGAATTGGGCCTCAAATTCGCCGACGGTTTTCCCCGTCCATTTTGAATCCGGCTTCACTTCATAGGCGCGTGTCGTCAACCGCCGATAACCCGACATGCTTCCTTCCTCATCCAGTTTGCCGCCCATTTTCGCCTCGTAGGCCGCGCATTCCTTCGCCAGGTCCACGCGCAGGAGTTTTGGCCCGATGGACGCGAGGAACCACGCCGAGCCGGCGGTGCCAAACAGGTAGGTGACCGCGTAGGCAACCGGCATCGCGTCCAGTATGGCCTTGTGCTGGTCGGGAGGCAGATTGAACTGGCCCATGGTGTCGGTCGCCACACCCAGCACCGCCGAAATGGTGCACGCGCCCGAAAGCAATCCGGCCGCCTGACCCATGTTGTAGCCGGCCAATTTGGCGGCAACGAAGACCGCCAGCAGGCACGCGACGCATTGAATCACCGCAAAATACACCTGCGGTAATCCGTCGCTCTTCAGTCCCCGAAAGAATTGGGGCCCGACGCTGTAACCGACCGCAAACAAAAACATCAGGAAGAACACCGATTTGACGTTCGCTGAAATGGTGATGTTGAGTTGTCCGATCAACACGCCGGCGATCAACACGCCGGTCACGTTGCCGAGGGTGAATTTTCCAAGCCGTACACCGCCAATCAGGAAGCCCAGAGCCAGCGCGAGAAAAATGGCAATTTCCGGATTGTGGCGCAGGGTTTCCACCAGCCAGGTCAATAACGGGCGGCTGGCCAGGGGTGAGGTAACAGGTACCGAGTTCATGGTTTCATTGGCCCGCCGCTTCCGGCGGCGCGGGCAGGATTCCTTCCGGCAGTTTTTTTTCGTGTTTGGCTCCGCTCAATTTCTCAACCACGTAAAAGGTGGCCGGGATGAGAAAGATGGCGATGAAGCTGGCGGCGCCCATGCCGAAGATGACCGTGAAGCCCATGACCTGCCGCGACAAGGCGCCCGCGCCACTCGCCCTGGCCAGTGGCACACAACCCAACAGGAAGGCGAAACTCGTCATCAGGATGGGCCGCAGGCGCAGCCGTGCGCCTTCGAGCGCCGCGTCGAGCAGCGGCTTTCCCTCCTCGTAATTCATCTTGGCAAATTCGACGATGAGGATGGCATTCTTCGCCGACAATCCGATGAGCATGACCAGCCCGATCTGGGCATAGACGTTGTTCTCAAAGCGTCCAACCATCAGGCCCACGAATGCGCCAAAGACAGCCACGGGCAAACCGAGCAGTACGCTAAACGGCAGGCTCCAGCTTTCGTATTGCGCGGCGAGAATCAGGAACACGCACAGCAGCGAAAACCCGAAAATGACCATGGGCGAAATACCTTCCTGCGCCTTCTTTTCCTGATAACTCATGCCCAGGTAATCAAAACCCATGCCGGACGGCATCGTTTGGTTGAAAACCTCTTCCATCGCTTTCATCGCCTGCGCGGAACTTGTGCCGGGTTTGGCTGAAGCGTTGATTTGCGCTGCTTCGTGCAGGTTGTAGCGGAGGGTGAATTCCGGTCCCAACGTACTGCGCACACTGGTGACAGCTGACAGCGGCACCATCTGGTTCGTGTTGTTGAGCACGTAGAATTGTCCGAGATTTTTGGCCTGCGTCCGATAATCACCCTCAGCCTGCACGTAAACCTGCCATTGGCGGCCGAAGCGGTTGAAATAATTGACAAACGCGCCGCCCATGAAGCATTGCATCGTCTCGTAAACATCCTGCAGCTTCACGCCCTGCTGGAGGACCTGGTCGCGATTCACGTCCACGTAAACCTGTGGCACTGCCGGCAGCGCGGTGGTGAACACCTGGGTGAATTCGGGCCGTTTCCGAATCGCCGCGAGGAATTTTTGCAGGTTATCGGCCAGAAACGTCCCGCCATTGCCCGCGAGATCCTCCAGGATAAACGTCACGCCGCCTGACGCGCCGATGCCTGGAATGGCCGGCGGCGAAAACCCGAAACCGACGGCGCCGGGAATTTTGGCGAATCCCTGGTTGATGTGCGCCTGAATGGCTTTGTATTTTTCCTCCGGCGTCTTGCGCTCTTTCCATTCTTTTTCCGTGATAAAGAAGAACCCGCTGTAGGTGTTTTGAACACCGCTTAACATGCTGTAGCCCACCACGGTCGAGTAATACTTGATGCCCGGCGTGTTCTTGAGCACCACCTCGCACTGCCGCATGATGTCGTCGGTCCGCTGGGCCGAAGAAGCGTTCGGCAACTGAACTCCGGCGTAAATGTAGCCCTGGTCTTCGTCCGGCAGAAAGCTCATCGGAATACGTTTTCCGGTGATTCCCGCCAGCACCGTCAGCCCGGCCAGGAGCAGCAAGGCAATCGAACTTTTGTGAATCAGAATTTTGCAGACGCCCACGTAACCGTCCGTCGCCCGGCCAAACCATTTGTTGAACCAGCCGTAAAATGATTGCAGCGGCCCGGACCCTTTTTTCTTCGGCCGGAGCAACAATGCGGCCATCGCCGGGGATAACGTCAGAGCATTGAACGCCGAGAGGAGCACCGAAACGGCAATCGTCACGGCAAATTGCTGATACAACCGCCCGGTAATGCCCGGAATAAACGCCGTCGGAATGAACACCGCGGTCAGGATGATCGCGATGGCGATGACCGGGCTGGTGACTTCCTTCATGCCCTGCAGGGCAGCATCCCTCGGAGACAAGCCCCGCTCGATGTGATGCTCGACGATTTCGACGACGACAATGGCGTCGTCCACCACCAGCCCGATGGCCAGGACCAGGCCGAAGAGCGAGAGCGTGTTGATGGAAAACCCGAACAAAGGAAACAACGCGAAGGTGCCAATCAGCGAAACCGGCACCGCCAGCAAGGGAATCAGCGTCGCGCGCCAGCCTTGCAGGAAGATGAATACCACGATAATGACCAGCACGATGGCTTCGATCAGCGTGTGCACGATTTCCCGAATGCCCTCCGTGACCGCGAGTGTGGTGTCCAGCGCCACGGCATAGTCCATATCCGGCGGGAAACTTTGCTTCAACTTTGCCATGAGAGCTTTGGCTTTGTTAGCCGCGTCCACGGCGTTGGAACCGGGCAACTGATAAAGTGCGACGAGCGCGGCGGGCTTGCCGTTGAGCCGGGCCAACATGTTGTAGTTTTGCGCGCCCAATTCGATGCGCGCCACGTCCCTGACCCGCAACACCGCTCCCCCGGGCTGCGCTCGCAGGACGATGTCGCCGAATTGTTCCGCGGTTTCCAGGCGGCCTTGCGAGCGCACTGCGTACGTGAACTTTTGCCATTTTGGAATCGGCTCGCCGCCAACCTGGCCCGAGGGATTCACCGTGTTTTGCTGCTGGACCGCATTGACAATATCCGGCACGGTCACACCCATTTGGGCCAGCCGGTCAGGTCGTACCCAAAGTCGCATGGCGTAATTACCCGCGCCGAAAATGCTAACGCTGGCGATGCCCGGCACGCGCGTCATCGCGTCGTTGATGTTGATAACGGAGTAGTTCGCCAGATAAACGTTGTCATAGGTGCCGTTTGGCGAAAAGAGCGCGAACATGATCATCGGCGCCATGGTGGATTTCTGCACGGTGACGCCCTGGTTGATGACCGCCGTAGGCAATTGGGAGTTGGCCTGGTTCTGCCGCATCTGCGTCAGGATCTGATCCGTGTTGGGATCGGTCTTGATGTTGAAATCCACCGTGAGCTTCGTCGTTCCGTTGTTGGCATTGAGCGAATACATGTATTCCATGTTGTCCACACCGGACATCTGCTGCTCGATGGGCGTGGCTACCGACTGGTCAACTGTGCGGGCGTCGGCGCCCGGATAGGTCGCATTGACCTGGATTTGCGGGTCGGCAATATTGGGAAACTGCGCGATCGGCAGGCTGAACATCGCCACCAGCCCGACGATGACCGTCAGGATGGAAATAACCATCGCGACGATCGGCCGGTTGATGAAAAATTTTGACATAGGGGTCAGTCGCTGCTCATTTCCACCGAACCGGTAGATGGATTATACGGCTTCGGATTAACTTCCATGCCTTCGCGCACTTTTTGGACTCCTTCTGCCACGATTTGCTCTCCGACTTTCAATTTCCCCGTGACGACGCAAAGGTCGCCGACCTCCTGGCCCATGATGACGGGCTGAATGTTCACCTTTTTGTCCGGCCCGACCACGGCCACAAGATTGCGTCCCTGATAGTCCGCCACGGCAATTTGCGGAACCAGGAGCGCATCCTTATCCATGCCGATGCGCGCCCGCACGCGGACGAACATGCCGGGAATCAGCAACCGATTGGGATTGGCAAACTCGCCCACGACCCGGATGGTGCCGGTCCTTTCATCAATCTGATTGTCGGAAAAACGGACCCGGCCTTTGACGGGATAAACTGTGCCGGATGCCAGGGTCAATTCCAGCGGCGGTCCGTTGTTCGAATTGAATGGCCCGCGCTGTTCGGCCAGCCGTTCCTCCATGAGCTTCGTCATCAATTGCTGAGAAACGGAAAAATACACGCGCATCGGCTTCACCTTGGTCACCGTGGTCAGCGGACCGGAGCCGGGGCCTACCAGGTCGCCGACTTGGGCCTGGGCCAGCCCGGCGACGCCATCAACCGGCGAACGGATGGTGCAAAACTGATAATCCAGCCGGGCCCGTTCGGCGGACGCCACGGCGGCTGCATTCGCCTGGATGGAATCATCCAATTCCTCCTGGCTGACGGCCCCGGTTTTGGCCAGCGGCGTGTAACGCTGTATGTCCTGCGCCGTTTTTGTCACCCTCGCCGCCGCCTGGTCCAACGCCGCCTTGTACGTGCGATCGTCAATCTGGAACAACACCTGCCCGTTGGTCACCTCGCTGCCTTCCACGTAATTTCGGCTCAAGAGATATCCGCCAACCTGCGCCGAAATGACGGCATTTATATCGGCTTCCAGGGTGCCAACGGATTCGCCATATACCGGCACATCGCGCTGCTCGACCGCAGCCACGGCAACCTCCGGCGGGACTGCTGCCGGGGCTTGCTCCGGCGGCTTGCAGCCGGAAAGAAAAATCAGCGATGCCACGGACAAGGCGGACAGCCACATCTCCGGGTGGAAAAATTTTGTCATGCGCTTTTACTATTAATTGCGTTTGCGGCTGAACTCCTTGTATCAACCTTGGATTGCGCTTGGCACCGGCTGTCCTCCATTTCAGCCGGCTTATACCTGTCCGTGCGCCGCTGCTTCAACCGCGCAAAAGCGTATGTCCTCCGGACTGGCTCGAAATCACTTTCCGGTCACATGCTTTAAACATGCCAAGCAGATGCCGGGTCCCGGCCGCTTGTCGTAGTCTATTTGTGTGCAAGCAGTTTGAAGTGGAAAGCCAGGTGGTTGGTGATTTTGAAATGATAACGACAAAGGTCGGAAAGGCGTCCTCCGGTCGGCATCCCGTCCCTGCAACGGTCGTTCAGGGTCACGACCGTTAAAAAAGGGCGCGTCCACACATTGTTCTTACGTCGGTGGTGGTAGGGATGGCGCGCTGCGCCGTCACCGCCCGTGGAGCGGGCGGAACATGCGCTGTACAACGTCCGACCCATTCGTTGCGCCGCTAAACGCGGCGCGGACAGCGCAGCGCGCCGTCCCTACCAGGAACAGTGTCAAAATGCGCCCGTTCAAAAACGAAAAATCAAAATGTGGTTGCGCTAAAACTACAACGGAAGCATTGTAATAAGAGTTTCGACTTCGGGTTATTATAGTTAATAGTATAGGATAGCAAGGTGTGCCGGCCGGTGAGTATCGGCGGATTCAAATTGATTTGCGGAGGTACTCTATGAAAGTCGTCTTCGATGTTGG
>DASXFM010000204.1:0-8817 GCA_036489615.1 Verrucomicrobiia bacterium
CCTTCCGTATGGGCGCTATGTCTTTCGCGTGGAGGCCCGCGCGCCCGGCGGGCAGTGGCAGCAGGCCCCAAATCCGTTTGCGTTTGTTGTTCCCACTCCGCTTTACATCCAGACATGGGCGCTATGTTTCTATGGATTGACGGCCATCGCATTGATCGCCGGGACGGTCCGCATGGTTTCACACCGTCGATTGCGCGTGACGCTGGCGCGATTGGAACAGCAGCAGTCGCTCGAGCGGGAACGCATGCGCATCGCCCGCGACATGCACGATGAAATGGGTTCCAAGCTCACCAAGATCTCCTTTTTGAGCGAGCGCGCCGCCGTGGATGTGAAGTCCGGCCAGCCGCTCGCCGAGAGAATCGATTCCATCGCGCAGACGTCCCGGGAACTGCTCAAGACGATGGATGAAATCGTTTGGGTCGTTAACCCGCGCAACGATACGCTGGAAAACCTGGCCAGTTATTTGGCGCATTACGCCGCGGAATATTTTCAGAACACCGCGGTCGAGTGCGAAGTACGCTTGCCGCGAGAGGTTCCGCATTATCCCCTGTCCTCGGAAGCGCGGCACAATCTGTTTTTGGCATTTGAAGAAACCTTGAACAACGTCCTCAAGCATTCCGGCGCGACGAAGGTAAAGGTGGAAATGAATTCCAACGCGCGGGAGTTCGAGCTTAAAGTCATTGACAACGGCAAGGGTTTTGGAACCGTTTCGCCTTCGGCGGCGAAAGAACCGCCGCGCGGGGGGCTCGGCGGCAACGGTTTGAAAAACATGCGCCAGCGGATGGCCTCGATCGGCGGCGAATGCCTGGTGCAAAGCCAGCCGTCGGAAGGAACCACCGTGATGATGCGGATTCCACTGAATCCCGGCACAGCCGGCAACTCATGAAAAAGAACATCACCGTTTCCATCGTGGACGACGACGCGGATTTGCGCGAGCACATCGCCGGCTACTTGACTGCCACCGGAAATATTCGTTGCAAAAGCGCTTACGCCAACGGCGAGGAGGCGTTAAAACACCTGCCCGAAGACAATCCGGACGTCGTTTTAATGGACATCAACCTGGGCGATTTGGATGGCATCGAATGCGTTCGCCGCCTGATGGTGTTGATGCCGAGGGCCCAGGTGCTGATGCTCACAGTTTTCGAAGATACTGATCAAATCTTTCGCGCGCTGGCCGCCGGCGCCAGCGGTTATCTGCTCAAACGCCAGCCGCCAAAAAAATTGCTCGAAGCGATTGAAGAAGTCTGCGAAGGCGGCTCGCCGATGTCCGCGCCCATCGCGCGCAAGGTCGTGCAATCGTTCAAAGCCGTTCCGGCCACCGGCGACAAATCGGCTGAACTTTCGCCGCAGGAAAACGCCGTGCTGGCAGGGCTGTCGGAGGGCCTCGTCTATAAACAAATTGCGGATCAACTGGACGTCAGCATCCATACCGTGCGCAATTACATCCGCCGGATTTATGAGAAGCTGCACGTGCATACCCGGACGGAAGCGGTGGCGAAGTTTTTGCGGCGCGGCCCTTCCGGCCAATAGATTCGTATGAATAAATCTTTGGCCTTGCTCCTCATGACTGCGGCGGTTCTGCCTGTTCACGCGCAGGAACCGGCTGCGTGGCATGCGGCGCGCGCGCCGCTCATGACGCGTTGGGCGGCTGAGGTCGGGCCAACGAATGCGCTGCCGGAGTATCCCCGTCCCCAGCTGGTAAGGCCGGATTGGGCGAACCTAAACGGTCTCTGGGATTATTCAATTACCGGCGATTCGGCTGATCCACCGGCGACTTATGCGGGAAAAATCCTGGTCCCATTTCCCGTGGAATCCGCGCTGTCCGGTGTGATGGCGCATTTCGACGAACACAGCAAACTCTGGTATCACCGCACGTTCTCCGTCCCGCCGTCGTGGCATGGCCGGCGAATACGATTGCATTTTGGCGCAGTGGACTGGGACTGCGAAGTTTGGGTTAACGGGCATGAAATCGGCAGGCACCAGGGAGGCTACGATCCGTTTACGTTTGACGTCACTGACGCTTTGAACTTTAACGGGCCTGAAGAAATTATCGTCGCGGCGATGGACCCGACTGACGACGGCGACCAGCCGCGCGGCAAACAATCCCGCAAACCGGAAGGCATTTTTTACACGTCCACGTCCGGCATTTGGCAAACGGTCTGGCTCGAGCCCGTGCCCCAAACGTGCATCGACAACTTAAGGAGTGTGCCGGACGTTGATTCCAAATCGCTTCACCTGTGGGTCGCGGCCAACAGTTTTTCGGATACTCTTCGGGTTCAAGCCACGGCCTTGATAGACGGCAAAGAAGCTGCAAGCGCCACGGGACTGCCCAATTCGGAACTGATCTTGAATTTGCCTGACGCCCGTCTTTGGTCGCCGAATGATCCGTTCCTCTATGATTTGAAAGTCACCCTGATCGATGGCAAAAAAGTCGTGGACACGGTTTCGAGCTATTTCGGCATGAGAAAAATCGCATTGCGCCGGGACGACCAGGGAGTCATGCGAATCGCGCTGAACGACCGGTTCATTTTTCAGATTGGCACCCTGGACCAGGGTTTCTGGCCGGATGGAATCTATACGGCGCCGACCGACGGCGCGATGCGCTCGGACATCGAATTCTTAAAAGAGAGCGGGTTCAACCTCATCCGCAAGCACGTCAAAGTGGAACCGCAACGCTGGTATTACTGGTGCGATAAACTGGGGATGCTGGTCTGGCAGGACATGCCCAGCGGCAATAATGCGGCCGCTTCCGGCCGGCGGGATTTTGAAAGTGAACTGCTCCACATGATTGACAATTTGAAGGACCATCCCTGCATTGTCACCTGGGTGCTCTTCAACGAAGGCTGGGGCCAATACGATACCGAATCGCTCGCGAAATGGATCAAGGGAATGGACCCGTCGCGCCTGGTGGATGACGCCAGCGGCTGGACAGATATGCGCGTGGGTGACCTGGTGGACATGCATAATTATCCCGGGCCGGACTGTCCGGAACTGGACCCGCGCCGCGCCGCCGTGCTCGGCGAGTTTGGCGGGCTGGGACTGATCGTCCCGGGCCATATCTGGTCCACGAATTATTGGGGATACGTCATGCTGACGAATCGTGACGACCTCGCCGACCGTTACACCCGCATGTTGAAGCAGGTTTGGCGGTTGCACTCGTCGCGCGGGCTCAACGCCGCCGTTTATACGCAAACGGCGGACGTGGAAACGGAATGCAATGGCCTGCAAACGTACGATCGTGCGGCGGCGAAAATTGCGCCGTCCGTTTTGCTGGCGGCAAATCGCGGAGATTTCTGGGATAAAAAGGTGACCGTGACCGTCGCCGACGGCCTTTATGGCCATACCGCCTGGAGATATGCGACGAACCAGCCTCCCGACGACTGGTTTGCCAGGGGATTTAATGAGTCGAAATGGAGCGAAGGGATTAGCGGATTCGGCACGGCCGGCACACCCGCCTTATGTTTGAATACCACCTGGAATACCTCAGACATCTGGCTGCGCCGCGATTTTGATTTGCGAGCGGAAAACATTCCCGGCATCGAGCTGCAGGTTTTTCATGACGAAGACGTGGAAGTCTACCTGAACGGCGTTTTGGCGCTGAAACTTCCCGGCTATATCACCGACTACGACGAATTCCCGATTTCCAACGAAGCCCTCGCGACGCTGCACCCCGGCCAAAACATCATCGCCGTGCATTGCCATCAAACTGTCGGCGGCCAGGGCGTCGACGTCGGGATCGTGACGCCGGAATAAATGGCCCTGCTCGGTGTCCACGCTTTAGCGTGTCCGGGATTCTTCATATGGCTCCGAAGTTTTTCGCGGCTCTGATATATTCGGTTTGGACGGTCATATGCGATCGGATTAAGTCAGAGCGGGCTTACGCCGCGTTGCTACGGCGCGGAGGGCGAGAAGGGGTTGGTACGCCTTCGTTTCATTTTTTTTGGGTATAGGCAAGGAAACGGGAAACGAAGCGGAGGTTGAGGCTGATTGGGCTGATTTTATTGGGGATATTGAAGGTTTTTTGGTTTCGTGTGGAGAGGTGAGAATTGCGGGAATTGCTATATATATTTGATGGTAATTTGGAAGGACATTTAAGCATTCCTGAGGGGTAATAAGTTTACCATGGAACGGCGGTCCCCGAGTTTAACAAATTTAGACGCGTTCGCTTTTGGGCGTTCACGAGCCCTTCGGGGTCGAGTATTTTTATATTTTTTGCGAAAACCCAGGGCGGCGCACTCCCAGAGTCGCACTGGCCCTGGGCTACATATATTTCACCCCGCTGGGGTTCGGTTTGCGGATTCTCCGACAGCACGGAGGAATTTGTAGATGGTTGGATACGGCTGATGGTTGCAGTGGTTTGGAGGTGCAATGCGCGAATTCTTTTGATTAGGGCAGAACGGCAGTTCTGCCCTACCGCCCCGCCAATATTTTTGGTGGAATTGATCATATGGGTAAAGGGTGGAACAGGTTATTGTATAGCATGTCGCAATATTTTTGTTGAATTGAATATAGCTAAATGATATACAATGAGTATGAATACACCACAAGCAGGGACGGCAATTGATGAAACTCTTAAGACTGAAGCGCAGGCGAAAGCCGCGGCGGATACGAAGGCCCAATGGCTTCAGTACTTCAACAGGGCGGCGAGTTCGCCAGCGGGATTAGGCGCGATTAGTATCCCGCCGTGCCAGCCGATCATCGGCAGATGGTTCAGACAAGGTGATTTGGGATTCATTAGCGGGCCGCGCGGCCTGGGCAAGACGTGGCTGGCGATGGTCCTGGCGCGCAAATGCGCGGAAGGGTCAAGCTTTGGCGGGTTGCCGGAGTGGCAGATTCACGGACAGCGGCGCGTGCTTTACGTGGACGGCGAAATGGCCATGGATGGGATTCGGGAGCGCGACAACGCGCTGGCGGCCGCGCCGACGCAGGGGATCATTTATTTGCAGCATGAGGCGTTATTTCATCTTACCGGGAAAGTTTTGAATCTGACGGAGCCCGAAGCGCAGGCCGCGCTTTTAGAAAAATGCCGGCAGGACAAAATTGACATCCTGTTTCTGGACAATCTCTCGTGTCTTTTTTCGGGGATGCGCGAAAACGACGCTGATGCCTGGGAGCGGGTATTGCCCTGGCTGCTGGATCTGCGGCGTAATCGCATTGCCGTGATTTTCGTGGCGCACTCGGGGCGCAATGGGATGATGAGGGGAACGTCCCGGCGCGAGGACGCGGCATTCTGGATCATCGATTTGTCCGACGTAAAGGACGCGGGCGAAAACCGGCATGGCGCGAAGTTCATCGCACGATTTGTGAAGAATCGCAACACGATCGATGCCGATTGTCCGGAGATGGAATGGACGTTTGTGAAGCCACCGGGCCATACGAGTGCGGCCGTGAGCTGGAAAAAGATTGTGGCGCCGGACCGGTTTCGTCAGTGCATCGACGATGGTCTGCTCACCGCCTCGCAGATTGCGGAAGAAATGTGTCTTTCACGCGGCCAAGTTTCGAAATACGCCACCAAGGCGATTAAGGAGGGCTGGCTGGTTAAAAAAGGCCGGGAGTATGCGTTTACTCCGAAACCATCGGCGCACGAGGTGGCCAAGGAATGTCTTAAGAAGATGCTGCGAGCTTGAGGAACCCATATGGATTCCAATATTACGGTAGAAACTGATGTCACCGTTGAACTGGTGGACCGAGTGTCCGAGCGGGTGGGGACAGGCGTGCCGCTGGACCTTGCGCTGGCGGGTGAGGCGGTGAGCCTGGCGGATTACAAACGGCATTTGAGCAAGCATCCGGACCTGGCGGGGCGTGAAGGTGTGGCGAAACGGAAGCTTCTTCAAAAACTTGTCGACATGCTGCTGACGAGCGAGGATGCGAGCACGAGCGCAAATATCCGGTGGCTGCTGGAGCGGTTGTATCCGGAAGTGTTCGGGCGGAATCGGGAGAAGGATGAGGTTGAGGAGGAGCCGTACCAGACGATAAGGGGTGTGCCCGAGGAAGAGCTCAACCGCTGGCGGGCGGAGGCACAAAAATTATGAAAACGATGGCAAAATGAATGCGAGTGAGCCGAACAGTCCACGAAAACAGGCTGTTCGGTTCAGTTTCGTTTTAGGCTTAAAGGCGGGGACGCGGTAAGTGGGAAGAGGATTTTGTATAGGATTTCTGACCTGCAAATGGAAATATGCCATTAGTCATCTCTGACCCGTTTTTTCCTACTATTCCAATCGTGACGGTGGCCTCGCTCGTTTTAGACCACCATGGGTGAATAATAGTAAATTACTTTGAATCTTCGGGTTTAACGCCTTTCAGGTAATCAAAATGCACGGGCCAGCCTGTTTGATTTGGTTGCATAATGCTTTCAGTGACCACTGTGCTAACCACATTTCCGTTCGCATCTTTCGTGACCTGGACTGTTTTGGTGTAAGTGGTGGAAACGCATCCAGTGAGTAGCGAAACGAGTCCTAATAGTCCGATTTTAATAGTTAATGTCTTCATTTTTGAATTTGGTTATCGATATGGGCTTCTGAACGTGAAACGTGAAGAAGAATGGTCGAATCGCCCTCAGGGTCAAGGCCCCTAAAGAGAAAGGGCGCGAAAAAGAGTTGTCTGTGGCGGACATTTTAGACGGAGGATTCTCGGTTTTTTTGTGCAGACTACGTCGCCCCTACGGGCCTACGGGGCTCGGGATTTTTTTTGGTTGGTTTTTTAGACTACAAATACGTCACGCCTACGGCGTTTGGAGCAGGGGCGCGTGAGTGAGTGTGCTTTGTCTGATTTAATTCGATCGCGGTTGATCCTCCGAAACCGGAAAAATTGGAGCTTCGAAAGACTTTGGGGCTGGTATGCCGCTTAAGGACCGCTCGCCCAGAAATTAGAGCCGATTCACATCGGCTGCTACACCATTTAAGGATCATTTGACTTGCGCACGGCTTAGCCGTGGGCCATGGCGGACCGGGAGGTCCGCCCTACCTGGGCTGATAATGAAGCGTGGCGACGGGGCCTTTTCGGTTTGGAGGGTCAAACACAATCCAGTGAAATCCCCACGAACATTTGTCTAACCTTCAATATTCCCATTCACGGAAACAATAAAAGATGAACCGCGCTGGGCTAACTTTGCTTCCGCGATTATTGAGGGAAAGCATTTGACGAATTTGTGGGCCTGAACCCAAAACCCCAGGCTTATCCATCCCTGTTTTAGGAAAAAAATCGTGTGCCCGGCCGCCTTCCAGGCAAGTACCTCTTGCGGATTTTTCCCAATGCGAACATCTCCGGTGACAATCATCAAATCTCTTTCGCCTGCGAGCGCTTTCATCCAATCAACGTCAGGTGTGTTGGCGGGAAATTTATCTTTCAAGTGAATTACTTCGTGCTCTGGAAATACAAAGCCATTTAATCCTTTGGCGATTTTTGGAGCCAAATTGTTGTCGAAGAAGAATTTCACTCTGCAAGGGATTGCTCGTATTCTACAGCTTCTTTCACGGACAGCGGGCTAATTTCATACCAATTGGCAACCTCTTCAAAGGATGAGCCGTTTGCTCGATAGCTTTTGGCCAAGGTTTTCGTAGGAATGCCTTCGGTGACAACGGTTGGCTGGCCAAAATTTTTCCGGGGGTCGACTACAATATGGCGGCCTTTCCCAAGTGGCCACCAACGTTCAAGTGTCATTCCGTCTTCACGAAATTCCAGTTGTTTTAGAAAAGGCTTGGTAATGTCTGCAAAGACGGATTGGTCGCTGGCGATGTCGATAAGGCAGTTTTCGCCGGTTTCAGCATGTAAGTCTCTAAATATCTTTCGGCCATCCGTGGCGAATTTTTTTGTGCAAAAAGGATGAACCGTGTCATTGTAAAGCGCTTGTGCCTTCTCCCGAACTTTATGGATGACAGTCCAGGACACACCCGCATTCAGGAAAGCATCAACGAACAAGATTTCAATCAAATCCAAAAATCCCAGGGCAACTTTGTTTTCGATGGGTGGCAATTGGCTCCTCCAAAGGGGAGGATAATTTTTGCTGCGCTGTTGGGAATGGTAACCGCGAAGCCAACGCCGAATCCGGTCTTTGGATACGCGCGTGAGTCGTGAAGCTTCAGGAACAGTATATATTCCGGTATTGATGTATAATGTGTTCATGGTGCGCAGAAGTTGTTCACAGCTAATTCACAGCCAATAAAACGACAAAGTCAGGCGATTTTCAAGTGAGAATGGGGTGTATTTGTCACGCCAACGCTGGGCTGAGTGGTAGAATGTTTTCAGGATTCGCAATTTGAAATGGGGGCGGGGGCGGCGGCTCGTCTCCGGTGGGGGTTGGGTAGTAATGAACGTGGCGACGGGCCGTCGCCACCCCTGGAGTTTAATTGGCGGTTATTGGCGAAAATTTGTGGATATACGATTCGAGTTGCACTGCAGTTGATCGTCCGAAACCGGAAAAATTGGAGCGGATTCACATCGGGCTGCTACGCCATTTAAGGGCCACTGGCGCACGGCTTAGCCGTGTGCCTTGGCGGACCGGCAGGTCCGCCCTACCTGGGCTGGTAATCACACTCAGTGATAATATTTCCTCAGGGCTAAGGGTAGTTTTCCGATTTTTAGCGCGGATTCGAAGGTGCGCAGGTCGGAATCGCCGTCCAGGTTCAGGATTTTTCCGGCGTCGAGCGCGGCGACGGGTACGCCGTCGCGCAACAGGACGCGATTGCGCCACAGGGCCGGCACGCGCGCGCCGGGTGTCAATATGCCCACGAGGTTCAACGGGTCTGAGCCGCTGAGAGAAACCAGATCGTGGGACTGGTCCATCTTGCGTAACGATCGCAAGTGGCCAATCGCGTCCGG
>DASXFM010000258.1:0-14289 GCA_036489615.1 Verrucomicrobiia bacterium
CATCGTCCAGTATGCCAAAAGTGACAAACCGATCCAGCGGCTATGGTTGCAGAGCATGACCGCGACGGCGATTCGCGATGGATTTGCCCAATTGCGGCGGGATGAGGACATGATTCCGCTGGCGGATGCGGCGATTTGCCGCAGCGAAAGCGACTGGCTCGTGGGCATCAACGGCACTCGCGCCATGACGGCGTTTAACTCGAAGAGCGGCGGATTTTTTCTGACGACGGTAGGGCGCGTCCAAACGCCGACACTGGCGATCCTGGTCGAGCGCGAGGCGAAAATCAAAAAATTTGTGCCGCGTGATTATTGGGAAATTCACGGCACGTTTGGAGCGAAAGCCGGGGAATACGCGGGGCGCTGGTTCGACGAAAAGTTCACAAAACGGGACGGGGATGAGCATCTCCGGGCGGAACGCGTCTGGGAACTGGCGCGCGCGGAGGAAATCCAAAAAAAATGCCTGGGCAAAATCGGGATCGTCACTGAGGAAAGCAAGCCGACGACGGCGCTTTCGCCATTGCTCTATGATTTGACAAGCCTGCAACGCGAGGCAAACGGGCGGTTCGGTTTTTCGGCCAAAAACACGCTGGGATTGGCGCAGGCGCTCTATGAAAAGCATAAGGTGCTGACGTATCCGCGAACTGATTCCCGCGCGCTGCCCGAGGATTACATCGGGACGGTCAAAAAGACCATGGAAATGCTGCAAGGCACCAATTATTCGCCGTTTGCGGGGACGATTTTGAAAAACGATTGGGTGCATCCGAACAAGCGTATTTTCAACAACGCGAAAATTTCAGACCACTTTGCAATTATCCCGACTCTCGTGGCGCCGAAACATCTTAGTGAGCCGGAACAAAAACTTTACGATTTGGTCACAAAACGGTTTTTGGCGATTTTCTATCCGGCGGCGGAATTTCTCGTGACCACGCGCATCACGCGGGTGGAAGGCGAGCCTTTCAAAAGCGAGGGCAAGGTGATGGTCAAGGCCGGCTGGATGGAAGTCTATGGGAAGGAAGCGGACTCGGACGAAACGCCGACGCTCGCGCCGGTCCAGCCGCAGGAACAGGTGAAAACGATCAAAGTGGACGTGCAAGCCAACGTAACGAAGCCGCCTCCGCGGTATACGGAAGCGACGCTGCTGACCGCGATGGAAGGGGCGGGAAAATTGGTGGATGATGAGGAATTGCGCGCCGCGATGAGCGAGAAAGGCCTGGGCACGCCGGCCACACGGGCGCAGACCATCGAAGGTTTAATTTGGGAGAAATATGTTGTGCGAAATGGCCGCGAATTGCAGCCCATGGCCAAGGCGTTCTCGCTCATCACCCTGCTTAACGGCCTGGGTGTGCAGGAGTTGACAATGCCGGAGCTGACGGGCGAATGGGAATTTAAATTGAACCAAATGTCGCGCGGCAAATTAAAGCGCATGGATTTCATGCGTGAGATCGCGGCGTTCACGCGTGACATCGTGCAAAAGGCGCGCAGCCATGAAAGTGATACGGTGCCGGGCGATTTTGGGACATTGAAAACGCCATGCCCCAAATGCGGCGGTGAGATTCTCGAAAACTACAAAAAATTCCAGTGCCAGAAATGCGATTTCAGCCTGTGGAAGAGTGTTGCCGGAAGGCAGCTTGAGATCCCGGAGGTCGAGCAACTTATCGAAACAGGGCAGGTTGGACCGTTGCAGGGATTTCGCAGCGCGAAAGGATTTCCGTTTGCCGCGATCATTAAAATGGGTCCGGCCCCGGATTTTAAACCGGAATTCGATTTTGGGCAGGACAAGAAGGAAAACGGCGAGGATTCCGCCCCGGTGGATTTTACAGGCAAAGAGCCATTGGGCAAATGTCCCAAATGCGGCGGGAACGTCTACGACGCCGGAATGAATTACATCTGCCAGAATGCGACGGGACCATCGAAGACCTGCACATTCAAGTCCGGCAAAATTATTTTGCAACAGGAGATCGCGCCCGAACAGGTGAAAAAGTTGCTGGCTGAACACAAAACGGATTTGCTCAAGGGATTTGTTTCGAAGAAGACCAATCGCAAGTTCGAAGCGTTTTTGATCGTAAAAGACGGTGAAACGAAATTTGAATTCCCAGTGCGGGAAAGGAAAGGGCGGGGCGCCAAAGACGGAAAACCAGCTGAACCGGCGCCGAAAATTGATTTCGCCGGCAAGGCGGTCGTTGGGAAATGTCCCAAATGCGGCGGAAAGGTTTTTGACACGGAAGCGGGATATATTTGCGAACGGTCTCAGGCGGACACCAAACCGTGCAAATTCAAAATCAACCGCGAAATAGTGCAGCAGCCCATCGAGCCGGCCCAGGCATCGAAGATTCTCGAAACTCAAAAAAGCGATTTGTTGGACAAATTTATTTCGAAGGCCGGGAAACCGTTTTCAGCCTATTTAGTCATGGACGATAAGGGGAAGATTACGTTTGATTTTCCTCCGAGGGAATAGTTCGAATACGGAATGATTCAAGCGCATGAAGCCACTGGTAGATTGCCGGCTGTATACGTTTGTGGACGCGGCGTATTTGAATGGCCGGGCGCCTGAAACGATTGCCCAACAACTTTGCGATGGCGGGAGTGATTTGATTCAGTTGCGGGCGAAATCTTCTTCAGCGGATGAAATTCGACGCATGGCGGAGGCCATCCTTCCGATTACAAAACGCGCCGGGGCAGGCATGGTGATCAATGATTACCCTGAGATTGCCCGGGAGGCCGGCGCGGAATTTTGCCATCTGGGGCAGGAAGATTTTTTTGATGCCGGGCACACGCGGGTGGACCAACTCCTTCTAAAAGGCCAGGCTCCGTCCGCATCAACGCCTTCCGCTTTAAAAATTGGACTTTCTTCGCACTCGCCGGAGCAGGCGCAGCGGGCAGTTGAAGCCGGCGCAGACTACATCGCCGTGGGTCCGGTTTATGCAACAGGGACCAAGCCGGGACGAAAACCGGTGACGCTGGAATATGTGCGATGGGCCGCGTCGAATTTAAAGACGCCGTGGTTCGCGATTGGAGGGATTAATCTGCAAAATCTCGATGAGGTCCTGGAAGCAGGCGCCCGGCGCATCTGCGTAGTTTCCGCGATTCTTAACCCGCTTGACGTGGCGGGCACTTGCAGGGAATTTAGAAGGAAATTGGACGCTTTTGCTTCCAGCTAATTTCCGCCGGATAATAAGAGTGAAGAACCCGCGATCCATTGTAGTGATTGTAGTGATGGTGGCGGTCATCGTGGTTGTCGCAGCATTTATGAGGATGAAATTCTCTTTCACCTTCCAACTTGGGGGTTACGGAGGAAGAACCGAGGACGCAGGCGTTGAATTCCAGCGCGGAATGGCCTCTCTTCACGCCCAAAATTTCACTGAAGGAATCAAATGGATTCGGAAAGCGGCCGACCAAAACAACGCCCCGGCGCAATTCAATCTCGGTGTTTGCTATGCCCAGGCGATTGGCGTCTCGCGAGATGACGTGCAGGCAATCCAGTGGTATCGCAAGGCGGCGGATCAGAATTACGCGGATGCGGAAAACAATCTGGGCGAGATGTATGAACATGGAGAAGGGGTGACGCAGGACCGGGCGGCGGCGCTGGGTTGGTATCGGCGGGCGGCCGGGCAAAGTAATTCATTGGCTGAATTCAATCTCGGAGAATGCTACGACAATGGTTGGGGCGTGGCGCCTGACAAAACGCTGGCCGCACAATGGTATGGTAAAGCCGCCGAAGGAAATATTTCTATCGCCCAATACAACCTGGCCAATTTTTTCTATTCGGGCCGGGGCGTGACGCAGGATTACAAACAGGCTGCGGATTGGTATCGCAAAGCTGCGGAACAGGGATTGGCGCAGGCTCAATTTGACCTCGGCAGTTGCTATGAGGATGGCAGGGGCGTCGCTGCGAACGCGCTCGAGGCGTTCAAATGGTACCGGCAGGCCGCCGATCAGAATGAGCCGCGGGCCGAGAATGAGCTTGGTAATTTTTACAGTGCCGGCGAGGGCGGTGTGGCCGCCAACCTGGTGGATGCTGTGAAATGGTATCGTCGCGCCGCAGAACAGAATTATGGCGAGGCAGAATACAATCTGGGCCTTTGCTACCTCGATGGCCAGGGCGTGGCGACAAATGAATCGGAGGCGCTAGGGTGGTACCGAAAGGGAGTTGCGCAGACGAACGCCGACGCGGAATTGGGGTTGGGCAACTGTTACCAAAAGGGCGAGGGTATCCCGGACGATCACGGCGAGGCAGTGCGATGGTACCACGAGTCCGCTGAACAGGGAAACGCACAGGCCGAATATAATTTGGGTGTCAGCTATCTTGAAGGCGATGGAATAGGGAAAAATGAGGAAGAGGCTGTGAAATGGCTCAAGAAAGCCGCGGAACAGAATCTTGCCAAGGCCCAAAACAACCTGGGCGTCTGTTTTGCCTCCGGTAAGGGCGTCGCCCGGGACTATACCCTGGCATACAAATGGTTTAAGCTCGCCTCCCGGCAAGGAATTTCCGAGGCCGGCGACAATCTGCGCAAGACGATGGGCCTGTTGACGCCTGACCAGACCACCAACGCGGAGCGCATGATCCTTGAATTCAAACCAACCGAAGCGAATGATTAAATCCAAAGGCGACGCATCGAAACCCGCATTACATTGAAAGAGAAAATATTAGGAAGTAAAACTTATGACAAAATACGAAAGGCTGGCTTTAGAAATGATTACCGGTTTGATGGGTGCGGTCGCGGCTTTGACTGCTGCAAACGGCGCAAAATCTGAATTGATGAGTCTGCATCTCTCAACCCTCTCGCCGGAACAGAGAGAGGAGCTTCAAAACGATTCAAAGATTCAGTTGGAAAACGCGCAGCAATTGAGAGAGAACGTGAAGAGCTTGAAATTAATTTTAGAACAGAATTCGTAGTCCGGCGCCGGCTAATGCGTGACGATTATTTCCATGTGGCCGTCGCGGCGAGGGACATTCACGGCGACTTTGCCATCGTGGCGGATTAACGAAATGTCCACGACACTGGAATTGACTCTTAGATTATTGATTTCCAACCGCTGGACGCGTTCCGGCAAATGGGGATCGTCCAGGTAAAGCCGGTGCGTGGACGCTTCGATGCGCGTGCCCAGGACCGCCTGGAGGACGAAGAAAATCGAGGCGGATGACCAGGCCTGCGGGTTGCAGGCTACCGGGTAAAGCGTTGGTCCTTCGCGTTCCCGGCGCTCGAAACCGCAATACAATTCCGGGAGACGGTCCAGTTCCATGAATTGGCTGGCGTCAAATAGCGCGCCCAGGATGCGTGTGGCGGCTTTTTTGAAACCGTACCGCGCCATGCCGTACGCAATCAGCGCATTATCGTGGGGCCAAATTGAACCGTTGTGATAGGACATCGGATTGTAACGCGCTTCCGAAGTGGGGATGGTGCGTATGCCCCAGCCACTAAAGAATTCGCCGCTCATCAGGCCGTCTTTGATTTTGGCCGCGGCTTCCGGTTGCGCGATTCCTGTAAAGAGGCATTGGCCTGCATTTGAACTGCGGATGCGGCAGGGCTGTTTGTTTCCATCCAGGGCAATGGCGTAACTTCCGATATTTTCGCACCAGAACGCCTCGTGAAAGCGCTTTCTAAGCTGTATCGCGGACGCGCGCAGTTCGGCGGCCATTTCGGTGTGACGCAAAACGTCAGCCAGACGGGCGATTTTTAATTTTGCTTCATACACGTATCCCTGGACTTCACACAAGGCGATCGGCGGCTGTGCCAATGTGCCGTCCGCGTGAAAGACGGAGTCGTCGGCGTCTTTCCATCCCTGGTTGCCCAGGCCGCCAGTGGCGCGGCGGCAATATTCGACGAATCCGTCGCCATCGCTATCGCCATACTTGTCCAGCCACGCCAATGCGCGCACGATGTTCGGCCAGATTTGCGTGATGAACTCGATATCGCCGGTGCGTTCGAAATAGTGACCGGCCAAGAGCAGCCAAAGCGGTGTGGAATCGATGGAACCATAATAGCTGCCAAACGGAACTTCGCCGCGGGAAACCATTTCTCCTTTTCGTTCCTCGTGCAAAATCTTGCCGGGTTCGGCATCCTTGGCGTGGTCAAAACCGGTGGCCTGGCGCGAGGCGAGGTAGGCCAGAACTCCCCGCGCGATTTCCGGCTGGATCCAGAGCATCTCAAGCGCGGTGATGATTCCATCCCGGCCGAAAATGCAACTAAACCAGGGAATTCCGGCGTATGGATACGGACCAGCCTGCGTCTGGGTCAGAAGCAGGTGCATATCCGCGCGCGAGCGGACAATCCACTCGTTAAACTGCGGGTTTGACGTTTCGATCTTGGCCAGGCCTTCACGGTAATGTTCATAGGCAACATGGACCACGTCGAAGGCGGAGTTGAAATCGCGTTCCTGGATTTTTCTCTCTCCGGCCGCGTAAATGATCCGTGAATCCAAAAGTTTTTTCTCACGCGGTTTTAGCTCCAATTCAAACACCGCGCGGTCGCGGGTAGTTTTCGCGGGGGTGAGGCTGAAGTCAATCCGTGTCTCCCGGTGGACTGCGTCCAAACCGTCGTACGACAAAATGACTTCATTTGGTGACACGCGGGGCTCGTGCAGAATTCCGCAGTCTTTTCGGGCGTTGCCGCGGATCTCGAATAAGTCCACGTAGTCGGCCTTGAATTCCAGTCCCACGATCAGCGTAACCGGATCGAGCCCGAAATTGGAAACTTCGATTCGTTCAAAGCAATTGTTGTCGAGCAGGAAAATGGTCCGCACGAAATGAATGGTGCCCTGCTGGACGGTTCGCCCGTCGGGAAAAGGGAGGGGTGGATTAGTCAGGTCAACGATCAGGAAGTCGTTGTCTTCACGGACATTTGAACTTAACAGCAGCGGACTTGCGCCATTGACCAGGAGCTTCCAACGAGACAGAAAACGGGTGCCCTCGTGAAAAATCCCCTGGTTCTCAAAGCCGAGGGGGCGGATATCGCCGTGACGGTCAAAAATGGCAAAGGTATCGGCGTGCTTGAGGACACGCGCGCCGGTATCGGCAATCGAGGCGTTGGCTCGTATGTAATAATGGCCCTGGACTTCAATAATGTCGCTCATAGGTTAAATCAGGCGGCTTCCGCCACGATGTTGTCGGATTTCGAAGATTCGCCGGCGGCAATAAGCTTGTGATAGACGGCGAGATAATTGATGGCCATCCGGATGGCAGAGAACCGTTCCACAAAAGTTTCGCGACAGCGCTTACGGGACAATTGGCCGATTTGCCGGGCGGCTGTCACTGCTTCCTCGACATTTTCGACGACAAATCCCGTGGCGCCGTGTTCGAGGATTTCCCCTACGGAGCCACGGGCACGGGCGATGACGGGAGTGCCGCACGCCAGCGATTCGATCATGGCCAGTCCAAACGGCTCGGGCCAGTCGATCATAAACAGCAGGGCCAGGGCGTTTCCGAGAAATTCGTTCTTTTCCAGTTCACCGATTTCACCAATGAATTCGACGCCGTCGTGTATCAGCGGCTTGATGACTGTTTCGAAATATTCCCGGTCCGCTTTGTCCACCTTGGCCGCGATTTTGAGCGGAATGCCGGACTGCTTTGCGACCGCGATGGCGTCATCCACACGTTTTTCCGGGTTGATGCGCCCCAAAAAGGCGAGATAACGACCGGGCGATTTATTCAGGGTATAAAGTTTTTCGGGCAATCCGTGATGGACCGTGGCCTGCCAGTTCGCCCAGGAGAGAGGAGCGCGCTGGCGATTGGAAATGGAAACGAGCGGTTCTTCATCGAATTCGCGATACAGGTTTTGCAGGTTGGGTATGTCCAGGCGTCCATGGAGTGTCGTGATGTGCGGCGTCTCCATCCGGCGCAACAACGGAAAGGCGCCGTAATCAATGTGTGAATGGACGATGTCAAACGCGCCGGATTCCTGGAAGACTCGTTCCGCAAGCAAAACGTGGTCCGCGTGGGCATCGATGCTGGATTCATCCAATCTCAGTGCGTTACGGCAGATGGGCCGCAATTTGGCGGACGTGACGGAATCTCCGGCGGCGTAAAGCGTTACGTCATGGCCCAGGCTTACGAGGGCCTCAGTAAGATAGGAAACGACGCGTTCCGTTCCACCGTAGAATTTTGGTGGAACACTTTCATAAAGCGGCGCCACCTGCGCGATCTTCAAACGACTCTCCATGGCATAAAGAACCTAACCCAAAATAGAGCCACTTCAACTGGATGGCCGAAAAAATAAAAAACGATCAATGCGCGCATGATTGACCGTTGATTCACTGCTCGTCGTTCGTAACCAAAAGGGCGGCGGACTGCTGCTTCACACCCGGATTCGCAGCAATCCGCCGCTTCCATCTACTCGAATGGAATTTTACTGGTTCGGAGGCGGGCCAGGCGGGCCGTTGTCGGGGCCGCCGTCAGGAGGAGGACCTTGCGGAGGGCCGTCGTCCGAATTGCCGTTGTCCATGTGCCGGGGCGGAGGAGGCGGGCGATATTCGTTGCGCGTGAGTTTGCCATCGCCATTTTTATCGAGCGTTTTGAGTTCCGCAGGGGCATTGGCGATTTCATTTGCGTCAATGATCCCGTCGTGATTGACGTCCAGCGCTTCGATAAGAGGCGAGGGCGGCGGACGAAAGTTTTGACTGTCTGCATTTGGCGGTCGGGGTGGCAGGTATTCGTCCTGGGTTAGTTGGCCGTCGCCGTTTTTGTCCAGTGTCAATAGTTCGGCGCTGGCATTGGCGATTTCGTTTGAATCGATGATGCCGTCATGGTTGGTGTCCAGGGCCAGGACCAGTGGCAGCGGCGGCGGACGATGATGACGCGGTGGGCCGTCGCCATTTGGCGCGTCGTTGTCCTGCGCATAGGCGGGGAAGGCCCCGACCGCAAGCGATACGAGGGCGAGTGTTATTTTAATGATTTTTTTCATAATGTATTTCCTTTCATCGGGTGTGAAATTTTCATGGTGACAATTTAGCTGAAGCCACCTTAAGGGAACGTGAAGCGTACGTTTCATCCGTCAACGTATCTAAGAATGCGACCAGGGCCTTTTTATCGGCGGCAGTGAGTGGCACACCGCCATCGGGATGACGGGCCAGATTGGGGTCGAGTGTGGCACTGCGTTTGACGCCAGTGCAGTAATGTTCGACCACTTCATCGAGCGTCTTGAAGCGTCCGTCATGCATATACGGCCCGGTGAGAGCGACGTTGCGTAGCGAGGGAACGGCGAATTTGCCGGCGTCATAACTTTTTCCGGTCACGGCGCCCCGGCCCAGGTCGGAGAAGGCAGAATCGAGGCCGTTATTGGCAAATCCCTGACTCTGGAACAATGGCCCGCCATGGCAATGAAAACAATCCGCGCCGAATTGACCGCGCCGGGGATCATATTCCGTGGAGAAAAGCTCGAAACCACGTTGTTCCTGCGGCGTGAACGTTTCCTGCCCAGCCAGCACATGATCAAATTTTGAATCGAATGACGTGAGCGTCAGCAGATAGTTTTCCAGGGCCAGCGAAAGTTTTTCGGCGGTGATAGCCGGTGAACCAAATGCGGCCTGGAACAGTGCTGGATAATTTCCGTCGGACGCCAGTTTCGTGATCAGGTTTGTCAGGGTCTGGTTCATTTCCATTGGATTTTTGATCGGTTCAAGGACCTGCTGCCTCAAGCTCTTTGCGTGGCCATCCCAAAAGAATTCGCTCTTCCAGGCGAGGTTGAATAAAGGCATGGCGTTGCGCGTCCCGGATTGGCCCTGTGCGCCTCGGGCGGTGCGCCGGCCATCCGTAAAGGCGCGTTCCGGTGAATGGCAGTCCGCGCAGGACTGTCGGTTGTTAATTGAGATCCGTTTATCGAAGAACAAAGTTTTTCCAAGTTCGACTCGCTCAATCGTTAGAGGATTGTCGGGCGGGAGATTTGGAATGGGAAATGTCGCGCTCATCTTGAACGAATAGGGCGTGAACGTTTTCGGCAGGTAAAGCGGCTTCGGATCAGTTGTGACGATTTGCGTGTCGCTGAGGGCCATGACCCTTCGTACCCGAAACGCAGGGACAAGGTTTTTGACAAGGGCGGCGGCGATGGGGTCTCCGTCGCGCGAGTGGGTCGACGTTCCATCCTTTGCAAAAGAAAGGGGGCAGGGGGCGTTCAGCGCCGCGGCCAGGTCGAAGTCCAATTCGAGCCTGGTTTCATTGGTGATTTCCAACGGCGTGGCAAGCGTGACACGGACGGCATTGGTATCGCGGGCCAAATGATATGCCCAGCCGTCCAGTTCGCCGGCGGAGTTGCGCCATAATCCTTCGAGCGCGAGAAAGACGTAGCCGCCTTGCCATCCCCAGTAAAGGCCGTCGAGATCGGGATTGAGTGGATGGTTTGCCGGGAACCGCGCCGGATCTGCATGGTTTAGATTGGTGCTTAATCCGACCAAAAAGCGAATTGTGGTGAACTCACCGGAAGGAACATTTCTCAGGCGGAATGTGTTTCGGTTTTGCCCCAGGTCGAGCCACGCAACCGAATTGGATAACGTGAACCACGAGCCGTCGTCGCGTTGCAATTCAAAATCGCTCGCCAGATAGCTGACGCGCGTGACTGAAAAAGTCTCGCCGGCTGACGTTTGATAACGAAACGAAGCCGGCTGAAGGTCTTCGCCGGAAAATTTCGGGGATATTTGGATTTGTAATGTCGCGGCGGAAGACCGACTCAATGCGAGAAAAAGTATTAGGCAGATGAAGAGCCTCCAAACCGTATTGCCGATGTTCAAACCGACAGGCGCACAACCACGAACCGCTCGCGGGTTTGGAAACCAGCGATACAGCAGACTGGGAAGTCTGCGGTATGGTTCGTGGTCGAGGTACACAATTTCTCCAGTCAGTTGATCGTAAAACCGCCTGCGAGTGTGTATGTGGGCGCCGGTTGAAACTCGACAACGACATTCTGCGAATTAGAGGATGCAGAGGACGGAATTACGAATGTTGCCATTACGGTTCCCTGCGTTGAATCGGAGATGGCTGTCGCCGATATGCTGGTATCTGAAACTGTGTTGGTCAGGGTTACGCTGGCAATCGGTGCATTGGCCGGTGGCCAGGGCGGGCTGCTTGGGAGGGTAATAGTCACGGTCACGGTTTGTCCGGGGTTGGCGCTGCCTCCGGGCGCCACGCTAATGGTTGAAAACACCGTCGCGCCTGCGCCCTGATACGGTGCGACTGCTGTTCGCCCGACCCGATAGAAATTCCGCGGCGACGCAGTCACATTGGTATATCCTCCGATGATTTCATTGGGCGAAACTGAGGTTGCGAGAGTAGACCATGAAGGTTCAGCGGGGTTGGTTGAGGATTGGACTTCGTAGCTGCCTCCTTCCAAAGCGCTCCAGGTCAGCGTGACGGTTCCGCTTTTGACACTGGGCGAGCCCAATGTGGAAGCTAAATTGGTGCCTCCCAGAAAATTGGTCGTCACCGGTTCCGAGATGGCCGACACCTCGCCGCCTATGGGGCTGCCGTAAAAGCCGCGCCCGATGTCATAGGGAAACGCCGGCGTGCCGTTGGAATTAATGGCGACGAAATAGGCGTAGGTGCCTTGCGGGAATTCGGGCGTGACGCACCAGCGCCCGTTGTATTGATCCAAATCGAAATCGACGCCTTGCTGAAAATTCGTTCCTGTATTCGTGTTTTTGAGATCGCCGAGATAATCGTTGTCTTCCATGTAGTCGTCGAGCGGATAGGTAGAGTTCACGCTGGGCCCGGGTTGATTGGAAGTGACATTGTAGAGGCGCACAGCCCATTGCGGGAGGGTCGTCCGGCCCGTCAGGGTCAAATTGCTTGTCCCGTCCTGGCCGTTACGCAGGACGTATCCGGAAATCATCCGGCGAATACCGCTGGCGGCGTTGGTCGGATTCGAAAAGCCATAGGGGCCATAAAGCGGATAGCCATCCGCGGTCCACGCCAGAATTGGCGAATGCTTTGTGGCTGCGTTGGTGCCTTCGCTGTAGATTTTTGTGCTCGCATTGAAATTGACATGGTCACCGAGCTGATAGCGCAGGCCCAACGGATTGGCGTGATAATGATAGACACCACTTTGCTGTTGATGAGCATTGCCAGGATCAAAGGTGACGCCTTCGTTTATGTACGCGTCGCGATTCCAGTAACCGGTTATATTCTGTTCGTTCATTTGGTTGGTCGTGTCCCAGGTATAGGCGTCCCAACTGTTGTACATCTCCACCCCATCGACGAAGATGCCAATTTGGCCGCCGCCATTCTGGCTCTTGGTCGCCAGCACGTTGTTGGTGTGAGGAAAGCGATAAAGGCATTGCTGGTTTGTTGGCAAATTGGGAAATAATTGCGTATGGGCTGCATTCAAAAACCAGGGTCCCATTGTGTAGCTTGCCAGGCCGGTGCTGCGGACGTAGATCCAGTTGCTCGACGAATAGACTTCCTGTACGCCGGAATAGGCCGGCAACGACTGGGCCAGCGAACTATTTGCCCATGTCGTCAGGGCGGTGCCGTTCTGTTGCATGGTGCTGTTGGTGTAAACGCGGGCGTACTGGCCGCTGTAGGTAGTGAGCCAGCAGTTTGTGCGCGGGTCGGCAGCCGCGCCCGGCATCGGCAGCGATAGAAATAGACCCGCCAATGAAATGAGAATTAACGTCGGCGTTAATGTTGCGAAGGGTTGGATGTGAATTTTCATGGCGCGAATTTACGCGAGTAGACCTTAAGTGAAGGTGAAGACGCAGGGTGATGCGCTTCATCTTGTCTTAAGGTTGGAGGTGCGACAATTCACGTAGCTGGCGGAAAACCGCCTTTCCTGTTAAAAACGTCGCAACCAGAATGAGAATATTGATTGTCGAGGATGAGCCGGATTTGCTCGCGGGGCTGGCACAGGCATCGCGCGAGGAAGGCTATGCCGTGGACACGGCGAATGACGGCGAAGACGGTCTTTATAAGGCGGAGAATTATGATTACGATGCCATCATTCTGGACGTCATGCTCCCGAAACTGGACGGCTGGGAAATTCTGCGCCGTCTCCGCAAGATAAAAAAATCGCCCGTTCTGATGCTCACGGCGCGCGACCAATCACGTGATCGCGTTCGCGGGCTCGATACCGGTGCGGACGATTACGTTGTTAAACCATTTGATCTGCCGGAATTGTTCGCGCGGCTTCGCGCCTTGATTCGCCGCAGCGCCAATAAAAGCACAACGTTGCTCGAAATTGGTGACGTGAAAATCGATATGGCTGCGCGAAACGTTTTTTTGAAAGAGGATTCGGTGGAGCTGACCGCGCGTGAGTATTCGCTGGTGGAATTTCTGGCGTTACACCGGGGCGAAGTTGTTACGCGCACACAATTGTACGAGCATTTGTTTGATGAAAACGATGACACCTTTTCCAATTTGCTCGACGTTCACGTCTCGAACGTCCGTAAGAAATTGGGCGCGGAGTTCATCGTGACGCGGCGAGGGCACGGTTATTGCATCGAATGAAAATCTTCAAATCCATCAAGTGGCGCTTGCAGATCTGGTACGGATTGATTCTCGTGTTTGTGCTCGCGACGCTTGGGACGACGGCCTATCGGCTGCAGAGCAATTTACTCTTCAACCGGATCGACACGGAATTACAACGACGATTTGGTGCGCTTGCGGACGCGCTCCATCCGCACCCACATCCACCGGGTCCTGGTCCGGATATGCAGCCGTTTGATCGCCCGCCACCGGGTGAAATGCCGGATTTTCCGCCGCCACGTCCAGGACCTGAAGAATTTCATTTACCGCCACAGGCGGAGGCGCTGTTTGATCCAAACGAGCCGCACCAATTCTGGTATGAGATTTGGAACGGCGGCCATCTGATTGGGCGTTCTACAAATTCAGGGGACGTATTTGCAACCGGCGGCATAAAGTTTTCTGACCAGAATGCGCCCCCGGAACTTTCCCCAGGCAAAAGGGCCGCCGCCGGGATATTTGACGCCAGACGGATCCGATCTATTGCGCACCAGCTGCCGTCCGGAGAGGTCGTTAATGTCGGTTGCTCGATTGCTCCAGAATTAGATGAGTTGAGCATGACCGCGTTCTGGCTGACGGGCGCAGGGGGAATAATATTGCTGTTTGGGCTCGCCGGCGGATGGCTGATTTCTTCGCGCGCAATTCGGCCGGTTGAAAACATCAGCGCAACCGCCGTCAAAATTGCCGCGGGCGATTTGTCACAACGTATCAATGTGGCGGAGACGGAGAGTGAATTGGGCAAACTGGCCACCGTCCTGAATTCTACCTTTGAACGCCTGGAATCCGCCTTTACGCAACAAAAGCAATTTGCATCGGACGCAGCGCACGAGCTGCGCACGCCCGTTTCG
>DASXFM010000308.1:0-16417 GCA_036489615.1 Verrucomicrobiia bacterium
GCGATATTGGAAACCAAAAACATCCGGCTGGGCGCGCAAAACATGAGCGAGCACAACTTCGGGGCGTTCACCGGCGAAATCTGCGCCGGGATGCTCAAGGAATGTTTTGTTCGCTATGTCATTCTGGGTCACAGCGAACGCCGCCAATATCAAAAGGAACCGGACGCGTTGATCGCCAAAAAAGCCGCGGCCGCCCATGGCGCGACTTTGAAACCGATTGTTTGCGTCGGTGAAACTTTGGCTGAACGCGAAGCCAGCCAGACCGAGAAGGTGCTGGAGACGCAAGTCCGCGGGAGCCTCGCGGGTTTGACGCGGGAACAAATGATCGAGACCATCATCGCTTATGAACCGGTTTGGGCCATCGGGACGGGCAAGACGGCCACAACCCAGCAGGCGCAGGATGCCCACGCCTTTATTCGCCGTTTGATCGCCGCGATCTATGACGAGCCGACCGCCCGCAAAGTTCGTATTCAATACGGCGGCAGCGTCAAACCGGCGAATGCCCGCGAATTGATGGGCCAGCCGGACGTGGACGGCGCGCTCGTGGGTGGGGCCAGCCTCGAGGCGCGAAGTTTTGCTGACATAATCAAAAATTCCATTTAAAATCAGATATGAGTGTTATCATTTATTTTTTAGTAATTTTATTGGTGGTCATGTCGCTTTTCCTGGTCATGCTGATCCTGCTCCAATTGCCTAAAAAGGACGCGGGCGCCGGATTGGCCTTTGGCGGCGGCACGGCGGATGCCTTGTTCGGCGCCGGTTCGGGCACCGCGCTGACGAAGATTACCAAATGGGTCACAGTCGCGTTTGTTTTGCTGGCGGTGATTCTGGGAGCGTTGGAAACCCGATTAAGCCACGGCAATCAATCGGAGTTCCTGAACGGGGTTGAACAGCAGCAACAGATGCAGGGGACCGCCCAACAGCCCCGCGTAGCCCCTGAACCGGCAACAGCACCGCCCGCTTCGTCGCCATCCGCGGCGCCGGCTATGCCGCTGTACTCGGCAACCAATACCGCGCCGGCGGCCACCCCCAACGGCAAATAATTCAATGCCTTTTTCCGCGACTCGCGCCCCGAAATTTTTTTCGCGGGCGCGTTGTCGTTTTTTGGCCCTCGCTTTTCTTTCGGTGTTTTGCCTGGTGACATCCGGTTGTTTCCACAGCGAGCCGCCGGCTGACGTTACCATCGTTAATCATGCTGAACCGGATTCACTGGATCCGGCCATCATTGTCAGTCAACCAGACATGCGCATCGTGCGCGGCATGTTTGAGGGCGTGGCACGGCTCGACCCAAAAACGGCGCAACCCATTCCGGGCCTGGCAAAAAGCTGGGACATTTCTCCGGACGGAAAAACCTATACTTTTCACCTGCGGACAAACCTGGTCTGGTCCACCGGTGAACCAATTACCGCGGATGACGTGGTTTATTCGTGGGTTCGCGCCCTCAACCCGGCCACGGCCTCGGATTACGCCTTCGCTCTTTATTATTTAAAAAATGGCGAGGATTTTAACGCAGGAAAAATCACCAATTCATCGCTGGTTGGCGTTCACGCGTTGGACAAATACACCGTTCGTTGCGACTTGAACTATCCCGTGGCCTTTTTCCTGGATTTATGCACATTCCCGGTCATGTTTGTCGTGCCCCGGCAGACGATTGAAAAATACGG
Organism: Verrucomicrobiia bacterium; assembly: GCA_036489615.1. Classification (GTDB taxonomy): domain Bacteria; phylum Verrucomicrobiota; class Verrucomicrobiia; order Limisphaerales; family UBA11358; genus UBA11358. The sequence goes on from DASXFM010000308.1 coordinate 1,665, forward strand.
CGACCGGTGGATCATGGCCAGGCCGCTGCCCAGCAGCGGGCCGTATGAACTTGGGTTTTGGCGGTTAAACGACCGCGTGCGCCTGGTCAAGAATCCCCTCTATTGGAATGCCGCAAACACCCAATCGGGCATCATCGATATTCTGCCCATCGGCTCCGCGGACACGGCCTTCAATCTTTATGAAAGCGGCGCGGTCGACGTTGTCTGGGACAAGGACGAGATACCCCAGGAGTTGTTGGATGTGCTGCTGAAACGGCCGGACTTTCACCAATTCAATTTCCTGGGCACGTATTTCATCCGATTTAACGTCACCGGCAAACCATTCGATGATTCCCGCGTGCGCCGCGCGCTGGCGCTGGCCATCGACAAAAATCTGCTCGTAAAAAAAATCATGCGCGCGGGCGAACAACCCGCTTCGCATTTTGTGCCGGGGGGCACGGCCAATTACGACTCGCCCGAGGGTCTCGGTTATGATCCGGCCCTGGCCAAACAATTGCTGGCGGAAGCCGGCTATCCCGGAGGCAAAGGTTTTCCGCCCTTCGAATATACCTTTGACGCCGCTGCCGGCGGCGCGGCCAAAGTGCACGAAAACATTGCTGTTGAATTGCAACAAATGTGGGCCGATACGCTCGGCATTCACATGAATTTGCGACAGGTGGAAACCAAAGTGTTTTGGAATATGCAGGCCAAACTGGATTATCAATTGTCACGCTCCAGCTGGGTTGGCGATTACGACGACGCGAATACGTTCCTGGAAATGTTTGTCAGCAACGATGGTGAAAACCGCACCGGTTGGAAGGACCCGGAATACGATGCGTTGATTCTACAGGCCAACGAACAGAGGGATTTGAAGGCCCGCGAAAAAATATTTCAGCGCGCCGAAAGCATCTTGATCAGCAACCAGGTGCCGATTATCCCGCTGTTCTTTTACGCCGGTGTGACGTACTTCGATACCAATAAGATTCAAGGAATCTACCCAAACCTGCTCGACGATCATCCGTTGGAATATATCCGGAAAATCGGGAAGAAATGATTCGATTGAACGTGTCAGGGGCTGGCTCTCACGTTCTCACTTTTCCAGATTCCCAACTCAACCAGTTGCTGGGTCGCCTTTTCCGCCCAGCCGCGGTTCGCGAGGGGGCTTGCCGGGCTGGGGTGAAGGATTTGTCCAAGCCGAATGGGCTGTTGCCATTGTTCGCAGATGGCGTGTCCGCGCTTTGCGGCAAAATCTCCGATGCCCACCAGCCATTCCGGTTCCAAAATCTCCAGGACTCGCCGCAAATGGGCGTCGCAAATTTCAAATAACGGGCGCCTTTCCGCCGGCGGCAATTTGTCGGGCGTGCGATTGCTGCCGCTGGTTTCACAAAATGCCAACGGACAATAGTTCGCCACAAAATGTTCCGTGAAAAAAAATTCCGGAGTGCCGAACCGTTCCGCGAAGAGCCCCCACAACCTCCGCCCGCTGACTTCCGAGCGCGAACAATCAAAGCCGTCAATGAGCCGTTTGGCGTGTTCCCTTGCGGGTTTGTTTATGATGGCGGAAATCTTTAGCCAATCGCGCACAGCTGCGATCTCCCCAAAAGGCACGCCCGTTTGCACCATGCCAAAAGGGCCGGGATTCATGCCCAGGAAAACGACGCGCTTCCGGGCGCTGCCGAATTTCTTCAAATATAATTCATGCGCCGCCCAGGCGTAGTCCAGGGGGTTATAAACGTGTGTGACTGGCGGGCTAAATTTCAATCGCCCGACCCCTGCGCCAAGCTCGCGTGCCGCGATTATCAGGTCGCGGCTTGTTTTGTTTTCACGCACAGCCGTACTTATCCCAACTGTGAATGCGAACCGTCGCAAAACGGCTTGTTCTTCGATTGTTTGCACCCGCACCAGGCCACCATCCCCGATGCGGCGATATCAACTTTGACGGGCGAGAGACCGCTTCCCTTGTGTGAGCCGTCGCAAAAGGGCTGTGACTTGGATCTGCCGCAGGCGCACCACCAATACGAGCCCGGTTCGGTCTTTTGGACGAATGGTGATTTTTGAAAAACGATTGGTTCGTTCATGCGCTCTTTGTAATGTCCAGGCCTCGCGGCGGCAAACAAAATCTGGGCTTCCGGACGTGAATCCTTTGTGGAGACACTAAAATACGCAGAAATCACTATAACGACTACTTTAGTAGTAGTTTAAAATTTAAATTTATATGCGAAAATAGTCGTCGTATAATTTTAATAATTATTTTAACGACAAAAATTGACATAGGGCCTGAGTCTGTCATTAATCACGACTAAATGAATAGTTATTCTGATAATAAATTGAACGATGGGCATATTGCTTGATTTGTACCCGGTTTTTGGCGCGGGTTGCACGTCCGGGGCCCGATTCGAAGAGTTTTGGCCGGGCTGGCGAAGGCGCGTGACGCAGATTGTGCGCGTTCAGAATTCCGTGTCGATCAATAAATTGGAGCGTTTGGATGTGCTTGTTTATCACGAGATGCGTGGCTGCTTTTTGCCGCTCCTTTGAAAAATGCAATCAAATATAATCATATCTGAGCAGACGTTTTTTGAGGAAAAAGAACTTGACTTAAAGGGTAAAAAGGGGACATTGTTTGTATTCCAAAAATGAAAGTGCTGGCCCGTCTTTCTGAACCCGCGAAGACCGCCTGGACAACAACCATTATGAAAACCACTCCCGTTATTCCCGTCGCCGCGTTGCGCCGTGCCTTGGCGTCCGCAACTGTCACCAGCGCCTTTCTGGGCGCCGTCCTTCTGGGCGCTTCGGCTATGGCGGGTACGACCAATTATTACTGGAACAATGTCGGCGCCGATTTTTATACGAATGACCTGAATTGGGTCAGCAACGCCGCGCCGATGGGTCTGCAGAATCCCCTGGGGCCGAAGGGGTCGGTCAATTATGCCGTCAATATTACAAACGGGGGCACTATTAACTATGGAGATGGCGGTGGCGGTCCATCCACGGGGTATACATGGACCAATGTTTTGGGAAGTCTGCTGATTGCTCCAAACGCCAGCGGTAGTGGCGTTTTCAACCTGACCAGCGATTCTCTAGCCGTTACGAACAGTGGCGCAAGTGAGCTGGTTCTTGGGGGTGGCGCCAGCAGTACTGCGTCTATGACGATGAGCGGCGGCACATTTACGGCTGCTAGGGATGTCGCGACACTTTTTCAGGATTTCTTTATCGTCGGAAATGCTGTCGGGGCCACCGCCACTTTCAGCATCAGTGGCGGAGTCTTGACCAATCTGAGCGGGATTGAAATTGGCAATGGTGGTACAGGCACGTTCAACGTCAGCGGGGGCGAGCTGATTGACAATGGCTGGTTTGGCGTCGGTCGCGGCGGCACGGCGGGCAATAGTTTCGGTACGTTCAATTTGAGCGGTGGCACGATATATATTCTCCGTAACGTCGGCACCGATGGAGGCGACAACGGCGTTTATTTGGGACAGGGCGCAACCAATTCCTCCATCGCTAATATCAGCGGCGGCTCGCTGTATTGTATCGGAATTGGCATGGGCGGCGGCGGCGCGCAATCTTCCCAATTTCTGAATATGAGTGCAGGCACTCTATATATCGGTTCCCGAGGCGTTGGCAACAACGGTAATGGAAATCATTTTTCAACGATATCCGGCGGCACTTTCCATACTCTCGGTATGACCACGAATATCGCTTCGGACCAGGGTGACCTTGGCTCTATACTGGCTAATGGTACCAATTGGACGTTTGCAGCGACTCCGACCGTGAACCTGACCAATAGTTCCTACGCGGTTAACGGGGTTTCCGGTCCAGGTTACGTGACGTTTGCGCCGGAGGCCACGCGCACGATCACTTTGAACAACCAATGGGTTGGCGTTGGTGGCCTTGTCGTCAATGGCCCGGGCACGATCGCGATGGGTGCGGCCAATACCTACACGGGGGGCACAACCATCAGCCAGGGCAATCTTACCTTTAATACCGGCGGTTCCGTGGTGGACAGCGTCTTGAGTATTCCATCCGGCAGCACATTGACGTTCAATGAGACAGGCACGACGACATTTACGAATGTCGTGACCGGCGCGGGGAATATTGTTCTGGCCAATTCCGGTGTGGTAAATGTTGGAAGCAATTTGAAAAACACGGGCACGATAAGCCAAAACAACGGCATCCTGGCGGTGAATGGCTCGATTTCTATTCCGGGCGCGCTGACCAACAGCAGTCCGGCTACGGTGGGACCGCTGGTCGCCCAGGGGACAATCATGACACCGATCGGAATTGGCGCCAATTCCTCGATCGAAACTGGAAACACGGTTCAACCGGGTACTTTGACGGCCAGCAATGTCGTTTTGAACGGCACGTGGATTGTAAAAATAAATACGGCCACTACCGTCGGCAACGGCGTGAACGATTTGCTTATTTGCAGCAATCTGTTTCTCAATCCCGGCAGCAGTGCTTTAAGCGTAATCGCCCAAAGCACGCCCACTGTCGGGACGTACGTCATCGGTGAGTACACCGGTGCTGTCACTGGTTCCAACAACTTTGCCATTGTGACCAACGGCCTTCGCAATGCCTCGATGTCCGTGACCATCGGTGGCGGGCAGATCGTTCTGAACGTCAACAGCCTCAACCCGGCAAATCTGGTCTGGGCCGCCACAAATTTTTCGCCCAATATCAATTGGGACGTCAATACCAGCTCCAACTGGACCAACACGGCGACTTCTGCGTTGGATACGTTCCATCAGCAGGACGCCGTGGCGTTTAATGCAGTTCCAGGCAGTGGCATCACCAATCGAGTCAATGTCACCGGCCAGGTCACGCCCTCTTCGATTAACATCAGTGGCGGACTTCCCTATTTGATCGCCGGCACTGGCTACATCAGCGGCGGAACAGGAATCAATTACAATGACACCAATACCAGCGGTATTTATACCAGTGGCAATAATTACACCGGGCCGGTCAGCATCAATGCCGGGGTATTGCAGTTGGGCAGTGGCGGCTCAAGCTGGCTTGGCGCAACCAATGGTGCGACAACTATCAGCGGCGGTACGCTCGACCTGAATGCACAGGGTGTGGGGGCTGAACCACTGGTAATCCAGGGTGCCGGCAGCACCACCACCGGAACCAACACCGGCGCGATTAATAATTCGGCCAGTACTTCACCGGGCCAAAGTGCCGGCCCGCTCAACGTCACGCTGAACGGAGATACCACACTGAGCGCCAGCGGCAATCGCTGGGACATCGGCGTTGCTACTCTCGGCGCAGGTGGCGGATCGTTTAAGGGCAACGGCTTTAATCTCACTAAAGTCGGCAATCAGGCTATCTGGATGCATGAACTCGGAGATATCGGTGTGGGCAACATTGATATTCAGAAAGGGTTGCTTGGATTCGAATTCACCATCGGCATGGGCGTTTCTTCCGATATTGTCACGGTTGAATCCGGCGCCACGCTGGGCCTTTATCAATTGTCCAGCAATTCCATCCTGAACAAGCAAATGGTCTTGAATGGCAACGCAACGATCTCCAGCGGCGGCGGCGCCGGCTCCAGCAATAATTTCGTTGGCCCAATAACACTGAACGGCACCAATACCATTCTGACGAGCATTTTCCCGCTGAATTTGCCTGGAAATATCACTGGAACCGGCGGTCTCATCGTGTCCGGAACCGGCCCGCTTATATTGGGCGGCGATGATACCTATAGCGGTCCCACCCTGATCGGTCCCAGCACTGTATTGGCCGTGGAGAGCGGAGGTTCCATACCCAATACCCCGCTGATCTACATGTCACCCAGCGCCAATACTGTGATAGACGCCAGTGGCGCCGGTTCGATGACCTTGGGGACCGGCCAAACGTTGGAGGGGTCTGGCAGCATCAAAGGTAATTTCACGGCCAATTCCGGATCGAGCATTGTGCTCGGCACTAATGCCACAACCTACGGCACAATTGTGTTTACCAACAACCTGACGTTGAACGGTGATACAAATTATTTAAAAATCTCCGACCCCTTCAACACCGGCGTCGACAATGACCTTCTTCAGGTTAATGGCACTCTCACCTTGAGTGGTATTACCACGATTATCGTTTCTCCGCTCGCGGCGCTCGATCCGACCATGACCTATACCTTGATGCAGTTTGGCGGCATCGTGGGCAACGCAGGGAATCTCAGGGTTATCAGCGCCAGCCCTCGTTACACCATGACGCCGGTCATTAACGGCAATCTCGTACAGCTAAATATTGTAGGCAATTCCGCTCCCCTGGAATGGGAAGGCACCCTGACGCCAAATTGGGACCTGATCACCAGCAATTGGTTCAATATGGGGGTCGCAGTTCAGGATCACTTCTACAATGGTGATAATCCTACCTTTGACGATTCCTCGTCAGTAACGGGTGTCGTCGTGACGAACAACGTAATTGCCGCGGACATGACCATGTCAAACGTGGTCAAGACCTACACGTTCAGCGGAGGCGGTGTTATCAGCGGGCCGCTCGACATCGAGGGCAATGGAAACGTCGGGGGAACCACGATCCTGGCCATGTCCAATGCTCCGGCCTTTACGTCTATAGATGCCAGCGCCGGAACACTGGTCTTTAACCTGCAGGGGCTGACAAATTACACGGTGGCGGCCGGCCTTACTGACAGTAACGGACTTCAGGCCGGAACGATAATTTTCGGAGGCACTAACACAGCCGTGTTGGCGGGTAACAGTGTTGCCACTCCCGTTTTCGGCAATACCTATAACCCCGATTTTGATGGCACAATTTGGGTAACCAACGGCATATTGCAATACACTAACGTGGACGCTTTGGGAGTGGATGCCGCCGTGAACAACAACCCATCATTCTCTCCGTTAATCATAACCAACAACGGAACTCTGGACTTCGATGGTGTCCCGGCTGGAACGGCGAACGCCGCGCCTTACGGCGGTGATAAATGGATTCACATCTCCGGCAATGGTTTCAACGGCAAGGGCGTTCTGACGGACACGAAGAACAACCAGGAGCCGAGCGGAGCGTTCTGTAATTTGTATCTGGATGGCAATGCCATTATTAATATCCCCACCGCTCGTTGCGACCAACATGTTTTATCCGGCAATGCCGAGCAAGTCGAGGGCAACGGCTACAACCTGACCTTCATGGGAGGTGGCGCGTTATTTTTCAACCCCCAGGCTGACGGTGACACGCACCTGGGTAATATTGACGTGGCATGCACCAATGGCGGCCGGCTCGCTTTCCAGAGCGGTCCGGACTCGCTCGGCATCACTACCAATTACCTGGTTCTCGAATCCGGCTCCGAGGTTACCTTCTACAATTTTTCAAATAGTTTGGACACGGTTCACCTCGGAATTCAAAAGAATGTCTGGCTGAAAGGAAATGCCACCATTGATTCCGGCGGAAATGGAGGAACTGAAAGTAATAATTTCAATTGTCCAATCTTCCTGACCGGGACCAACTTGATCGGAGTGCGTTACGACATGCACGTCTGGGGCAGCATCATGGACAGCAACGGTCCGGGCGGAATTGTTCTCGGTAGCGATTCGGTCGGGGCCAGCGGCGCCAACTCGGGATTGTGGCTGGATGGTACCAATACCTACAGCGGTCCGACCGTCATCAGCAATGCGACCCTGCATGTCGGTGTGAATTCTTCGCTGGGCTTGTCCTCATACATTCAGGTCAACAGCGGCGCCACGCTGGATTTATCTGCAACGCCGGTCTATAGTTTTGGTACCGGTCAAACTGTGGCAGGCAATGGCACCGTGAATGGTCCCGCAACCGGCAATTTGAATTTCAATGCCGGCGGCATATTGGCCATCGGACTGCCCACGACGAATGGCGTGCCTAATACCAACACATTTACGCTCACCGTTAGCAACAGCGTGGTCTTTAACGCGGGCAGCACCATCGATATCGCCGCGAATGAGAAGACCGAGGCAGTGGGCGCAGTCCCCGCGGATAAACTCGCGGGTCCGACCTCATTGACGCTGGGCGGCACGGTGACGGTCACTAATTTTGGCGGCGCTCCCTTTATTGGCGGCGATAGCCTGGCCCTCTTCAGCGCCACGGCCATTTCCACCAATAGCGGATTCAATATCGTCCCAGCCACGCCTGGACCTAACCTTGCCTGGGACATCAGTACGATCCCTGTGGATGGCACATTGCGCGTCCTCAGCACGCTGGTGGTCAACCCAAACCCCACGAACATCGTGTTCTCAGTGTCTGGCAATCAGCTGACTTTGACCTGGCCCACCGACCATACCGGCTGGGAATTGGAAATCCAAACAAACAAACTGTCAGTCGGCCTCAGCACCAATTGGGTAACGTATCCTGCTTCCACGACTGTTAATTCAATCTCGATTCCCATTAACCTGGCGAATGGCACGGTGTTCTATCGCCTCGTTTATCCGCCTCAATGACTTGACAATACGCCATTAAGATAAAATTGGATATAGAGCTGAAATGAGAACGATTTTGCCAGGTTTAAAAATTCGGCAGGGCCGTGGACGGTCCGGAAGAGATGGTTTTACGCTGATTGAATTGCTCGTCGTTATTGCCATCATCGCCATCCTTGCGGCGGTGTTGCTGCCGGTGTTGCAAGCGGCCAAGAAACGGTCGCAAGTCGCTGTCTGCCTCAACAATATGCGGCAGTTAGGCTTGGCGTTTCATATGTATGCCAGCGACAACAATGACGAGGTGGTTTATCCCAATTGGGGCACGATTAACAAATGGCAGGGGTGGCTTTACACCGCCCAGGGGGCGACCAGCCTGACGCCGATCAATACTGCCCTTACACTCCCCCTTGGCCAAAAGGGTCCGCTCGGGACGCCACAGGCATGCCCTCCAATGAATCTTTCGGCTCCAAACGTTCAGAAATATGTCTACAAGCAAAACGCATTTTCCCAGTTCGTAGGAAATGCCGGTGTCTATTGGTGTCCGGCCGAGCAGGCCGATTCGGAGCAGAGCCAATGGTATCAGAATGTGTTTCTTAGCGCTCCTGGTGGCAATACCGTCAGCGGAAGGAACATATACTCAAGCTATATCATGAACGGCTCTCTTGTATCGTTTCCCGCTCAGACTGTCCAGAATCCGCAGGACGTGCACCAATACAAAGTAAGCGATATTCACTTCAAATCTACCTATGTTATCATGTGGGAACAAGACGATTCCTCCGGCGCCGGATGGAATGACGGCTCCAGCCAGGCGTCCAAAGGTGATGGCGGAGAACCAAGTCAGCGGCATGTACATGGCAGCAATGTTTTGCGGTTTGATGGCGGGGTGGAATCGCAGGCATACATCTTCATGACTTCACAGATGAATGGCTTCCCAAACTCTCCGAATGTGTCATCAACCACGCAATTTCAGGATGAGTTCTATTATGCGCCCACCTATATTGACGGCGGTTTTAACGAAGGCTAGGCTGGCGCCTGTCAACCGGACTGTGTGAATCGCTTATTCCGCCATTGGCAAAATCAATTTCACCAGTTCGATAAACTTCTCCAGGCTCAATTTCTCAGCGCGTTCCTGTGGCGAAATGTTCAATTGGGCAAACGCCATTCTTAATTTTTCCTCCGGCCAGTCCTGTTTCAGCAATTTGAGCATCATTTTCCGTCGCTGCGAAAACGCGCGTTTTACGATCTTGACGAAGCTCTTCCGCAGATTTTCCGGCAACAGCGGCTGTTCGCGGCGGTCCAGAACCACACATGCGGATTCCACGTCCGGCTCCGGAAAGAAGCAGGATGCAGGAATCTTGAACACATCCCGCGGTTCAAAATCCAGTTGCACAAGCAGCGTCAAGATTCCGTAATCCTCGCTGTCTGGTTGTGCCGCCAATCGCCGGGCCACTTCCCATTGCAGGGTCGCCACGATTCCTTTTGGCGCCCGCGCGCCGCAAGCCAGTTCCACCAAAATCGGCGAAGCCACCGAATAAGGCAGGTTCGACACGACCTTCCGATCGCTCCAATCACGGGTCCCGGATTTTAAGAAATCCAGGGCGTCGGCCTCGATCAATTCGAATTTCGGATTTTGGAATCGTTCACGTAAAAGCCCCGTCAAACGGGCATCTTTTTCAATCGCCAGAACGTGGCCGGCATTTTCCAATAATAGCTCAGTGAGAGGTCCCAGGCCCGGTCCGATCTCTAAAACTTTATCGCCGCCGGAAAGCTGCGCGGCTTCGACGATCCGCCGCAATTGATTTTGATCGTGCAGGAAATTCTGGCCAAGAGATTTGGTGAGTTGAATCCCCTTCGCCGTCAAAATGCCTCTCATGTCGTTTAACGTCATGACTCAAGGCTCCTTTTTTGCGTAGCGGGCAAACACAGAATTAAATCTGAAGCGGCCAAGGCATTCGATGTTCGATGTTTCTGAATAGCCATTGTCATTCCTCCTCCACCGGCGCGAATCCACGCCGCAAACAATTTTCCGTGATCACCCGCGGGACCATAAAATTTTCAATATACTCGCGTCCACCTGCCTTTGTTCCACCGCCGGACATCCGAAATCCGCCAAAGGGCTGCCGCTCCACCATCGCGCCCGTGATGCTGCGATTGATGTAGAGATTGCCGCAAACCAATTCCGCCTTGACCCGTTCGATGTTTGCCGGACTGCGCGAATAGCAGCCGCCGGTCAGCGCAAATTCACCGGTATTTGCCAGGGTCAATGCGTCGTCAATGTCCCTGGCTTTGCTCACGGCCAGGACTGGCCCAAAAATCTCTTCGCAAAAAAGGCGGCTGTTTGGTGAGACATCCGTGAAGATGGTGGGCGGTACATAACAGGCATCCGCATTGTCGGGAACCTGGCCCTGCCATGCCAGGGTCGCTTCCTTCTTTCCTGCTTCAATCATCTTGAGGATTCGTTGTTGCGCATCGCGGCTGATGACCGGCCCGATCAAATTTCCCGGCTCCTCCGCCGGCCCCACACGCATCGAAGCAGCCGCGGCGATAAAGCGTTGCAGAAAGGTCGTGTAATTATCTTCCAAAACGATGAGCCGTGACAGCGCGCTGCACTTCTGTCCCTGATACCCAAAGGCCGAAGCCAGGCATCCGGACACGGCCTCGTCCATGTCCGCGTCGCTGTCCACAATTACACAATTCTTTCCGCCCATCTCACAGATGACCTTCTTCAAATTCACCTGCCCGGGCCGCGTCCGTCCCGCCGATTCCCAAATCTTTAGTCCCACTTCTTTTGAACCAGTAAACGCGATAAAATCCACATGCGAATGTTCCACCAGATGTGCGCCCACGGAGCCGCCCGGTCCGGTGAGCAGGTTTGCCACTCCCGGGGGAATACCGGCTTTCATTAGCAATTTCATCAGATGGGCGGCAATCACCGGCGTTTGATCGGAAGGCTTGATGATGACTGCGTTGCCCGCAACCAGCGCCGCCGCCGTCATGCCGGTCATTATCGCCAAAGGAAAATTCCAGGGAGCGATTATGACACCCACGCCGCGCGACTGCCATTCCTGGAAATTGCTTTCCCCTGCCACGTGTTGCGTACGCGCGGGCCGTCCCAATTCCCGCATTCGCGCGGCGTAGAAATTGCAAAAATCTATCGCCTCGGCAACATCGGCATCGGCTTCGGTCCAACTTTTGCCTGCCTCCAGAACTTCGAGGGCGCAAAGCGCGGCCTTGTCCGCTCGCATAAGTGAAGCCGTCTTTTCAAGAAGGGCTGCCCGTTCGGCTGCCGGTATTCGGGCCCATTTCGGCCATGCCGCACGGGCCGCCGCCAGCGCTGCGTCTGCTTCGGCCACCGTCGCCTGCGCTGCGTATCCGACAATATCCTTCTGACTTGCCGGATTCAACGATGGCAGCCATTCGCGGGTTGAAACAGGCTTGTGATTAATGATCAGGGGATATCGCTGGCCTAATTGTTTTCGCCAATCCCGAATGGCGTCCCGCATTTTTTGCCGTTCAATTTCAATCGTGAAATCCGTCGGCGGCTCATTCTGAAAATCTCCATTTCGATTTTTTCCAGATGCATTGAGATTTTGAACCGAAGCCGTCATCCGTCGTAACAAACCGTCTGGCGATGATTCTCCCTCTCCCGGGGGAGAGGGCCGGGGTGAGGGTGGGCCGTTTGCTTTGGAATCCACGGCCATCACAGGCTTTTTCAGCAATTCTTCACGGCTGATTCCGCGCGCATAGCGGCTGGCCAGAAACCCTTCGTTGGAAGTGTTTTCCAAAAGCCGTCGGACAAGATAGGCCATGCCCGGCAACAATTCGCCCACCGGACAATATTCGCGCAACCGGCATCCCAACTGCAACAATGCCGCTTTCACCGGCTCCGCCATTCCATAGAGCATCTGAAATTCAAAATGCCTGAAATCCATCCCGCGCCGTTCCGCCTGCGCCAGCGCGTGCGCGATGCTCCGGACATTGTGTGTGGCGAACGCCGCGTCCACGGCGTCGTCATGTTTGAGCAACATTTCCGAGAGCCTCTCGAAATTGGCATCGGTTTCCGTTTTAAAAGCAAACACCGGCACCGGCCAGCCGCGTTGCCGGGCTGCGACGATTTCATAATCCCAATAGGCGCCTTTCACCAACCGCACGGTCACACGTCGTCGCCGTGAGCGTGCCCAACCGATGATGTCCGCCAGGTCCGCCTCCGAATCCTTTAGATACGCCTGCATCGCCAGCCCGCAAGCCGGTTCTTTATCAAATTCAGACTCGCTGAAAATCGTCTTGAACAAACGCAGGGTCAGATTCTTCAGCGCGTAGCTCTCCATGTCAAAATTCACCAGCGCGCCGGTTTCCTTTGCCTTGCGAAGAATCGGCCGAAGCCGCGAAGAAATGCGTTCAATGGCCGTCTCCGGATCGGCCGGATGGATTTGCGAATAGAGGGCGGAGATTTTGACGGATATATTTAACGCCGGTACTGCACCCTCTGGCCGGAGATTACTTTTGCACACGCCCGGCCATCCGGGCATTTCACGCGAAAGCAGCGTGAGCATATCTAAATATCGTCCGGCATATTGGCCGGCTTCGGTCTCGCTCAAAACCGCTTCGCCGAGCAAATCCACCGTGAAGGCAATTTGCCGGTCATGGAGGGCGCGAAGCGCGGCCAGGATTTCTTTCGCATCATCGCCCAGCATGAATTGTCGCGCCATCGCTGTGACCTGTGCCTTGACTGCGGGGGCCATGAGCCAGGGCGCCACAGCCGCGGCTTTCAGTCCCGCGCGCACTGCCGGAGAACCCCGCTCGCTATCGAGATATTCCTTGAGATGACGCGAAACTTCGCCTGCGGACGTAATCGTCGGCAGCACATCCACGAAACGAAACAACTGCGTCTTGAAGTGTTCGTCCCGCATCGCCCAATCCATCAGCCCTCCGGTCAGGCCCTTTCTTGTAAAAAATGAAGGCGGCTCAGCCGCCTCAATCAAAGAAAAGATTTTTTCGCCCCACGCCTGGAGATTGGGTTCCAGGTCGGGAGAAGCGTTTGAGGGCTCATGAGGCATCCGATACCTCAAAAAGCTCGCCGCCATTTTGGCCCGTTATCGTTAGTGTAACACAATAAGTCATTTAATATAAATGACATATGAAATGTAACAGCGTGTAACAAATCGTGTAACACCGTAAGTCATTACGGGCAAACGATGTAACAATGTAACACGATTTTCAACTTCATATGCACACATCCCATCGTAGTGAGGCGCGAGCTGTGGCCCGCACGAATGGCTTCGCGCTGCACTGTTTGACGCAACACGCAATACGCAACACGTCCCCGCCCTACTTCAGACTCACCGGATTCAGACCGGTTAAGTCTTTTGGGATGAAGATGCCGTCTTTTCGGATAAGTTCTCCGTCAAACCACACTTCTCCGCCGCCCCACTCAGGCCGTTGGATGAGCACCATGTCCCAATGCACGGCGCTACGGTTGCCGTTATCGCATTCTTCATAGGCCTGGCCGGGAGTGAAGTGCAGTGAGCCGGCGATTTTTTCATCGAACAATATATCGCACATGGGGCTCAGGATGTGGGGATTGAAGCCCAGTGAAAATTCGCCCACATAGCGTGCCCCGGCGTCGGTATCGAGAATATCGTTGAGCCGTTTTGTGTTGTTGGCGCTGCCGTTAATGACTTTGCCGTCCTTGAACTCAAGCCGGACGTTTTCAAATTTGCTGCCCGAATAAATCGTGGGCGTGTTGAATTGAATGACGCCGTTCACGGAATCCTTTACCGGACAGGAAAAGACCTCTCCGTCAGGAATGTTACGGTCGCCCTTGCACATTTGAGCGCCGATGCCTTTGATGCTGAACTTCAGGTCGGTGCCGGGGGATTTGAGATGGACCTTGTCCGCGCGCTTCATGCGCTTTTCGAGCGGGACCATGGCCCGGGCCATTTTGGCGTAATCCATTGTGCAAACGTTGAAATACAAGTTCTCAAAGGCCTCCGTGCTCATGCCCGCCGCCTGCGCCATGCTGGGCGTGGGCCAGCGCAGGACGCACCAGCGCGTTTTGTTCACGCGATAGTCCTGCACCGGGCGAATGGTTTTGGAATACAGCTGCATTCGGCTGGCGGGCACATCCGAATTTTCGCTCGCATTGGCGCTGCCGCGAATGGCGATATAGACCTGCATCCTTTTCATGCGAAACATTTCAACGTCACGGATATGCGCCGCCTGCGTGTCCGTAATGCCCAGCAGCATCTCCCGCGATACGCGCGTGTGGCGCACTTCGACAAAAGGCGTGCCGCCGGCCGCGCGCACCGCGCGCACGAGCTCGATGGAAAATTCGTCCGGTACGTCAATCATGTCGAGCAACGCGCGGTCGCCTTTTTTGATTTTGGT
>DASXFM010000155.1:0-36067 GCA_036489615.1 Verrucomicrobiia bacterium
AGCACGTTGCCCAGGAGAAGGACGAAAGTGAAGACGGCCACGGTCAACAGCAAAGAGGCGAGCACCTGGGTCGTCAGATATTTCTGCAATGTTTTCAATTCTGTAGATTTTCGAAAGTCCGGTGGGAAAAGACAACGGCAAATTTGTCTTATTGGCGTTTCCGAAACGCAGGAAAATTTAGCCCTGGGATAAACCGAGGGCTAAAATCCTTATGTCGGCAGGTTTTTCGGCCACTAATTGGTAATGACCACCCGATAGAAGCGTTGAAGGTTGGTGGTGGTGTTAACGCTGAAGGATTGCGGACTGCCGGTGCCGATTTGATTTGAGCTTATGGTGGTCCAGGTTGGATCGGTCAAATTATTTTTGTATTGGACGACATAGGTAGCGCCCGGCACGGTTGACCAGTTGAGCGAAAGGCTGTTTCCCGAGGATTGTACCGTAACGGGAGGAATGGAGGCAACAGGCTGGGTGGTGGCCGAGAAATTAAAATTATCGATTCCCAGGCCCTGGGCCTTGCTGGTGTTATCGGTCATTTGGCCGACCAGCCAAAGCGCCGCGCCCGGCGGACAGGTCTCGATGGCATAATTAAATACATTCAAATTCTCCTGGTTTGAGGGAGAAGTCCCGTCCACCGCCACGCCGCCCTTATCTCCGGAAACGGTTGTGAAAGTGACATTCAAGGGAGACATGACAACCGTTATGCCCGTCGGCCAGAGATTGGTGCCGGTGGGATCCAGCCAATAATAGAACTGAATGGTCTTGGCGGCGCTTGATTGCCGCCATATTTCACCCACGAAATCCACGTCGATATAATTTAGATTCATGCTGGTGCCGTTAATAAATTTAACACCGAAAGCCGAGGTGCCGGTGGCGCCGGTATCCAATAACCCCAACGCGCGGTTGGAGCTATTAGCCGGACCAAAGCTGATGGTTCCGCCACCGGTAAGGTCGCCGGCAGTGGCGCCGAATTTCTGGGAGGCAGCGGCCCAACCATACCATCCATTCATCGAAGGAATTCCCAGGCCGCCATTGCCTGGGGAGGCTGAAGGGAACGCAAAATCAAACGGGTCTGCCAGCGAATACGTGATGCCATCGATAGTTACCGGAGTGGCGGTATCCACGGAGTTGCTTCCCGGATCCGGCAACGAATCAAAGTTCTGCGAATAGACCAAGCCTATGCTGTTGTAATTAATGAATGAAGGAGGCTGTATTCCGGTACCATTATTGGGACCGCCGGGGGTGGGATCATAAAAGACCTGGCGGGCAAAGCTTTGGCCGTCAGGATATGAACCATAAGATTCGTTTGCTGGAACATTGGTATAATTGACGTAGTCCAGGACTTGCGGCTGTCCTTGATAGGTCCGGCTGAGGGCAACGGAACCGGCACTGCCGGACAGAGTAAAGCCGGCATGCAGTTCATTGGTGATATTGGTTTCGCCGTCCGCAAAAACAACTTTGAACTGTCCGGCGGCGATGCTGGCGTTGGTCGGGAAAGGCGATTGCAGCAAATTGGTGTAATTGTTCGCCAGATAAAGGCCGTTGAGCGAAACGTTCGTGCTAGAGGGATTATAAATTTCCAGCCAGGCCGAACGCTGGCCGACGGCGTTAGTGATGCCGGTCAGGTTGTCCGGCTCAATTTCATTGATCCAGAGAGGCGGGAACGATGGCAGGGTGGTTTGCCCGGCGTTTTGGGCGCCGGGAGTCGGTGAAGCCGCCACCCAGTTGCCTTCGCGCCAGTTATCCTGTTGCGGATCAATCAACTGCAAGGAAGCCCCGGTGCCATTGGCGCCGGCCGGCCAGGGCAGGGGGCTGTCGTATTCGACTTCAGCGATGGTTAAATTGGTGCCGTTCACATTGGGCTCGACCAGGGAAAGGATTTGTTCCGGCTGGAGCGTGCCTCCAAAGATATCAAAGACGGGAATAGTGGCTCCGTAGGCCGCAGCAAAGGCCGTATTATTAGCCGCGAGAATCAAATAATTGGCCGGTCCGATGACAGAGCCATTGGGGAAGGTATAGGACAACCCCTGAAGCTGCCAACCGGACAAATCAAAGGAAGCGTTGGTAGAGTTGTTATACAATTCGACAAATTGGGCGTTGGGCACGAGCGGATTGTACATGATCTCATTGATGACCATATGGCCGACCGGCGAAGGATTGCTTCCAGAATAATTGACGCTGACATTGCTGGTATCGCCGGCAATCGGCTGGTTATTTCTGTCCACGCCGACAACGCTTAAATTATTGACTCCCGGGGTGAGCGGGAACGCAACCGTCCAATTGGTCAGGGTCGTCCAGGTCAGGGGATAAGCCTTGCCGTTTATCCAAATGACATCGACATTTACTGGAGCTATACCGGTTACATACGCAATGTTGTTGCTGGTGGTTACGGCAGAATTGACTGTGAACGAGGCGGCGTTTACCGCGGCCAGTTGGGAGGCGATGGAGCTTTGGGCCTGCGACAGCCAAGGTTCAATATTGGCGGTGGGGTTTTCCACGCTGAAGCCATTTTCGGTGAAGGCATTATATTTGGCGGCAAGCAAGGGTCCGCTGTTGGCTACATTGAGCGGACCATCGACCAATTCCTGTAGCGCCCGCCAATACATGCGGAGAAAGACCGGCGTGTTATAGATGTCAGCCAGGGGTGGATCTGAGCCGTCCACCGTCAGGAGATTTTGTCCCGGCGCCCAGGAAGCGTTCCCGTAGATGCTGCCGCCGATGACGATATTAAAATCCCACATCATCAACGAATATTTGGTGCCCTGGGCTCCGATATAGCCGTAGAGGTTTTGCCCGTTCTGTGCGCCGAAGGAATCCCAATTACCGGCGGCGTGGTTGGCCGCAAATACGCGCATCCAGTTTTCCATATTGACCAGGTTTTCCATATTGGCCACGTAATTGGGGGTGCCATAGGAATTCGCGGCATCAACCAGTGAATAAACATCCGTATAGTCATTACAGGAGTCCGGGGTGCGCCGCATTTCATAGCTGTAGCGATAGCGGGCGGTTTTCTTTACATTACCGGTGGTGGTGTAGTTGTTCAGCGTGACCCAGGATTCGTTATCAAAGGACATCGTTTCACCTGAGAGGGAAGGGGCAAACTCGAACCACGGTTGCATCTTAAAGAGAAAACCATCGTCATCGTTGGGATAATATTCCTTCACCATGTCGCTATCCGGGCATTGGGCATCTTCCATCACATCTTCGCGGCGGCTGCCATTCACATAAACCACCACGTACCGGCGATTGAGCCAAGGCACGCCTAACGCTCGCAGAAAGGTGTTGGCGAGTTGTTCGCGTTGCAGGCTGGGGTCGTCGCCCGCGCCGTTTCCAGGCTGATGAATTTTGTTAAACGACGTGGCTCCCAGGAATTTGTCGTCGTCGTTGAAAATGAATTTGTAGTGGCAGGGCGCCCCGTCGGGGGTGTTGAAACCCTGGTGATAGGGGCTTCCGGCGAAATGGGCCTGCATGTTGTAGATGACGCGATTACCATTCACGAAGGTGCAATCAAGACCTTCGTTGCTCAAATTTCCCAGGTTGGCCCAGCGAGTCGAGTTGGTTTGGGTAATCCACATGTGATAAGCGCTAAAGCTTCCACCGGGATTCCCATCGCCAAACATCACCACGCATTCGCGCACCGGTTCGTTGTCCTGCGGGCGCAGAGCCGGGAAGCGGGTGGCGGCACCTGAATTATCCGAGGCGGAAATATAAAAGGCGACGACCTGATTGGCGGCCTGGCCGGGGATAGTGGCGCTGAAAACGCCGTCGCCGGGAATGGCATCGCCGTTAGTCCCTCCGTCATTCATGGGCACGGCAACGTAACTGGCCGAGGGATCAATTCGATAATAGAGTGTGAGATTTTGGACGCCGCTGGGATCGCAGACGTTGGCGGTTACCACGACGTTTTGATTTGCGGCCGGGAGTGGCGGATTATGAGTGACGTTGTAGATAGCCGGGCCGGCGTTGGTAATGTAGGTGCTGTTGGGCATTCCCGGGCTGCCCAGATTATTGGGGATGGGCATCGTCCCGGAAGCTTCGAGCCAATTGCCGTGAAGGCGCATCAGCGGTTCCGGCCAACCATGCAACCAGCGAGCTTCAAAACTAAGAGTAACCGTTTGGCCGGACGCCAGACTGTTGGGGGTCAAAGCCACCTGGCAGGAATCGTCTCCGGTCCAAACCTTGTCACTACAGCGCAGATGCAAAGAGTAGTTGCTGTTGAAACCGGAGGTTTCGAGGCTCGAACGCACATGGTCGCCCTGCAAACTCCAGTTATTCAAATTGCCGCTTTCGAAGGTGGAATTTAAAACGTAATCTGAGCCGTTATAGTTTACCTGGACGTTGTCCACCAGGCATTGGCCCACATCCAAAAGCCCGAGTTGCGCGTAATCGATGGAGGAACCATAGTTGGCGCCGTTATCAAGTACGCCGGTATAAGTGATATTGGTCCAAATGGATTTTGAATTTTCATTGCTGTCAGTCCAGTTCGCTGCCAGCCGGTGGTTAGAGCGCGGATCAATCAATTCCAGGCTGCTGCCTCCGCCGCCTGACCATTCTCCCCAGCGACCGCCGGTACCATAGGTCACCTCGTCTTCTTCGACATAAATGGTATTGGTTCCATACAACGTTTCCGGCTGAGCCAATTCGAGCAGCTCACCATCGTGCGAGAGTTTGCCGCTGTAATTGCCTACCGTATTGGCGGTGTTCAGATTGGAATATTTCGCGAATAAATTGGTCAGGTTATCGGCGACGACTAAATAACCATTCGGGGCGAGGGAGACATTGGGGAAGGTAAAGGTAACGCCCGAAACGAATTGCCAACCGGTGAGATTTATGGTGTTGGTTCCTTTGTTATAGAGCTCAATATATTGGTCGTTGTCATTACCGCTGATCGGATCGTACATGAGCTCGTTAATCACAATGTCTCCGATTTGAATCGCGCTGTTGTTGGTGCCGGGAGTGCGGCTGGTAAAGGAGTAGAAATCATTCGCCCCATCCGGCCAGCGGCCAAAGGAAACGCCGTCGGCTTGCGCTCCAAATTGCACTGTGTCCAGGACACGGCTGTTATCGGGTTTGATAAAATACAACGTCTCGCCTGCGCCGTTCAGGGTGAATCCAAATTGTGATTGGGTGAAAGAAATAAAGCCAGCCGGCCCAATGACCGTGCCTGACGGAATAATAAATTTATTGGTGGTGGGATCATCCGTCAAAATGCAACCGGAGATGTCTACGCTGTTGGTGCTGTGGTTATAGAGTTCGATGAATTGGGGCACCGCGGGATTTTCCGAATGCGGCAGAATTTCGTTAATGACAACATTGCGCAACGGGCTGGGGGTGAAGCCATCCATTTGGCCGGGCGAACCGCCAACTATATCGCTGATGTCCCAGGCGCGCGGATCACCTTCGCCAAAATTGGGATTGGCGAGGACAAGGGAATGGCCGGTCGCGTCGGTAGCTACCGGCCAGGGCCACGTATCTGTGTAGGGTGCGGTCAGCAACACGTTGCTCTGTTCATCCAGCAGTTCAAGGGTTTCAGAATGCTTCAGGCTGCCGTTGTAGGGTCCCATGACGTTGGTAATGCCGTAGACACTTTCGACATCCGCAGGCGCGGCGGCTACGACGAGGTATCCACCCCCCGGGATCAACGTGTTGGCCGGGAAGGTGTAATTCATGTCGGCGCAAGTGATCTGGTAATCGCTGATGTCCTGAAACCACGGATTGGAATTATAAATTTCAATATATTCCAAATTTTTTCCGTCCGTGCGCGCGGCGGGTTTCCACATAATCTCCGAGAAGACAATGGGCGACTTTCGGCTGCTCGGCCCAATGGCATCGTGCGGATTGGTCTGGGTGCCAATGATGGCGTTGGTGACATTTGAGACGTCGCGAAATTCCGCGGTGGTGGCGGCATTGGTATTATCACTGGTGACCACGAATCCCAGATAGACCTGGTTGGACATGGAAATGGAATCGCTTCCCAAGACCGACCATGCCAGGCCATCGTAACCGGCATAAGCGGTAAAGGTATTGCCCGTGCGGGCGAGGCGGAGCCAGGTGTTCGGATAATTCGCAGGGAAAGTGCCAGCCGTATTTGCCGTGCTGCCTGCGGGGTCGCGCCATTCGAAGAGGGTCCCATTCATCGCCGGGGTCGCCATGGCCGCGGCGAAGCGTCCGCCGGTGGCCAGACTTTCACGCGCCATCAGGCCGGCTTTGGCAAAAATATCAGACAAACCGAGGTTTGCGACTCGCACACAGACGTCAAAATTACCTGAATAGAGTTGGTAGGAAAAATTGCCCTGGTCGTTGGTCCCGCCGAAATCACTGCCGGAGGCTGTCACGTTGATACCGTTTCCGACCACGGTGGTTGTAGACGCGATTGGCGGGTTGCCGATGTCCAATGTGGCATAAGGCAATGCCTGGAAGGGTGCGGCTGTGTTGGCGGGAATGGTATCGGGCAGAGTTATCAAGTCCTGGACGTTATTGATGATGAGGGAATAATTGGCCCCGCTGGTGAGCGACCCTGTCGTCAGCAGCACGGTCATATTGTCCGGTCCCAGGGAAGCTGCGGTGATGGCCGGGCCGGACGCAAAAATATAATTGCCAATGTTCGTGGCGCTCGCGGTTTGAACCGGTTCGGAGTAAATGATTTCAATATTCGTCAGGCCAATATTGAAAATTTGTGCGACCGACAATACGACGGGAGACGTTGGGACCAGCATGAGAAAATTGACGTTTGCTTCGGGCTGGCTGGCTACGGGGGAACCTTCCAGTTGGAGGGTGTTTTGCGAGCCATCGAACCTGACTTTGAGAGGGTTCCCATTGTTGTCCTTTAAGATTGCCCACTCCCAGGTTGACCAGCTTCCGCTGAGTGGAATAGAAAAAGTGCCGAGGAGATTGGTCGTTTGGCTGGTAGTGCCATAACCGCTGGTCAACAAAGATAAGGTAGCTTCAGTAGCGGCCTGGCCTTCGGCAAATCTTCCCCAAACGTTGTAGGTTCCGGCAGGATAATGCCGGGTATAGTTCGCCCAGGAATTCGGCCCGAAAGAACCAATCGCATAATCAGTTTTTCCGGCCGTGGTAAATTGGGTTCTGGCCTGATCTTGCGATGCCAGATCGGGAAAATCCGTCCCATTGGCCGCACGATAGGCATAGCCTCGGCCAAAGGCGTTGGCATCGCTTTCAAGCATATCAATGTGGCCCATTCCGCCCAGGCCGGCATAGGCCCCGGTTTGGCCGTCGAAAAACAGACCACTGACTCCATTGCTGTTGTAATCGTAATCTTCGGCTTCCCATTGGTAATTGGTGGGTTGGAAATCATTGAAGCTGATGTTGGTTGAGGTGACATGGCCATTTTCCGCAGTGATGATAATGGCCAAGGTATGATTCGTATTCGCAAGCAACGGACAAGTGACATTCCAATTGGTCGGCGAACCGGTGAAGAGGAGGCCTGATGCAGCGACTCCATCCAATGTCACATTGATGCTATTGGTTGTGATCCCGGCGGAGCAACTCGCGTTAAAACTTAATAGGTTGGTATACTGAAAAAAGTTCGAGCCGTTCGGATAGAGATTACTGATGACGGGCTGGTTGGTGTCTGCGGGCATCAATAGATAAAAATTGGCGTTGTATCCGCCGTTGTCGGTTGAAACCCGAAGCGTTTCGGTTGAGCCGCCGGTGAAGGCCGCCAGGTTTCCATTGGTATCCAAAAGGGGAATCCAGGTATAAACCTGCCAACTGCCGGTATCCGGCACCGAAAATGTTCCCAAGCTGGTAGTGGCCTGAGTGCTGGTACCGCGTCCGCTCGTTACCAGGTACATGCTGGCACTGTCCGCAGTATAACTGTTCGGACTGGAGCCTCGCATATAAACATTGTAGGTGCCTGCGGGGTATGTTCGGGTATAATTTCCCCAATTGCCGCTGCCGCTATTATTCCAGCCCACATCATAGTCTTGCAAACCGGTGCCGTACGCCAGGCGGGGGACGTCTCCATTGACTTCGGTATTTAATCCGCTGGGACGATAAGAATTTCCGCCGCCGCCAAAATCACTATTTTGGGCGTCAACGCCGTAAGTGGCATTCAGTCCGGAATATTTATTGGTCTGCGGGTTATTAATAAAATTTCCGCTGCTGTAGTCGTAGTCTTCGGCTTCAAAAGTGTAGGCAGAAACGATGGTATCAAAGGAGAGGTTCGTGGTGGTGGTGTCTTCGTTTGCGTCTGTGGCCTGTATGACCGCGGTATAGACCAGATTGCTCGCCAAGGATGCGCTGACGTTGCAATTATTTGGAGTGCCGGTAACCACCAGGCCATTGACGGTAGATAAACTTAGGGTCGATGCCTGGCCGGGCAGAGTGGTAGCGATCAGTTGTACTACAATAGAGCTGGGGGCAACTCCTACAGAGGAAGTGATATTGAACGTCAATGTGCTGGAGGATTGAAACTGACGTGCGCCATTGGGGTAAATGTTGAGTATCGTCGGACCAGACTGGGCTTGCGCTTGTCCATGAAAGATAGCGCATATGATGACAATAATGTTTAGTGGCGCGAGCGCCAGGGAGGTCAAACTGCGAATCCGGCCAATTTTATTTTGCATTAGGGGTTTATTGGATTTTCCAATATACGGGATTGAAAATACAATAAGCATATCAGAGGCATTTGTAAATCGATTTAATATCAAGGGATTGCAGCGGGAGTTAGGAATTACCGGAGTAATGGACGGGTCCAATAATAGAAACGCACCGAGACAGTACTACCGTTTGGCTTAATCAGGTTCACGTGGATGCTAGGACTTTACATTCAACAGGTTGTGAATGCCATCCCCGATAGTGGGGATAGCCAACATCGGCTGGCTTGGAACGCGGCCTGAGTTCCTTTTCGGCTGGAAAGTTTTGCTTAATAAAAATACGCCATTTGAGGGATATTCCTTAATTGAGTAGATGAGATATTTGTGGCCGTTGAACGCCACCCAAAAAGTTAGAAATCACTGCGCGCGTTTATTCGTTTCTTTTTTGGTGATGGCCTCTTTTTCTGGGCTGGGCCAAATCAAAAGCATTACTCGATTAACCGAAAAGCCTGCGCAATACGAACGCACGGATTTTAGCGTAAAACTTGTTGCCAGGTGGACCAATAGCCCGTTTCGCGCTGAAGAAGTGCGGCTTGACCTTGACCTGACGTCACCCGATGGCACTTCGGCGGTGGTCCCGGCGTTTTATGAAGAAGGCCAAAGTGGAAAAACTTCCTCCTGGAGCGTGCGCTTTACGCCGGTCGAAACAGGAAATTATACAGGCGTCTTCGTATTTACGAATGGCAACCGTAGTGAGGTTTCAAAAAGGTTGTCATTTACCGTTGTTTCCTCCGACCAAAAGGGCTTCCTGCACGTTGCCAATAATTGGTCACTCCGCTTTGACGACGGCGAACCGTTTCGCGGACTTGGTGAAAATATTGCCTGGGAATCGCGGAGTCGCGATGATTCCAGATTTTTCAAAAGCTTAAATGAAAGTCCGCAATACAACTATGAATACCTGCTCGGTAAGCTCTCAGCGAATGGCGGGAATTTTTTCCGCACATGGATGTGTCCATGGAATTTGCCGCTGGAATGGAAGATCGTGGGCAATACGCAGCGTTATATTAATGATGATGGTTATTTCAACGCTTCGGCCATCCAGCGAATGGATCGATTTGTGGATTTAACAGCATCGTTAAACCTTTATATGATGCTGACGCTGGATAACTCGGGCGATTTCCTGGGACGAACGTGGAGGAATAATAATTACAATAGCACCAATGGCGGTCCGGCGGCTGTGGCAGAGGATTTCTTTACGGATCCAGCGGCCAAGGCGCAATATAAAGATCGCTTGCGATATCTCGTCGCCCGCTGGGGTTACAGCCCGCATATCGGGGCATGGGAGTTTTTTAATGAAATCGATAATTTAATGTACGGTTTGCCGCAGAGGATTCCAGACAAGGTCATAACGGCGTGGCATACGGAAATGGCGGACTATCTCAAGAGCATCGATCCTTATCACCATTTGATAACGACCAGCATTTCGCATCGCAATGTGGCCGGTCTTTACGACATTCCGTCAATCGACTTTAACCAGATCCATATCTATGGCCATAACGGTCAGAGCCGAACTGCACTGTTTCCTGAAACATTGCGTGAAAACGCGCGACGATATGGCAAGCCTTATGTGATTGGGGAGTACGGTTTCGAGTGGGACTGGAATGTGAATTTTGACGATTGCGCTGCCTATATGGATTGGGATTTCAAAAGAGGCCTTTGGCTGGGTTTATTTTCGCCCACGCCGATATTGCCGATGTCCTGGTGGTGGGAATATTTCGATCATCGCGAAACCACGAAATACATTGCGCGAGTGCGATCTGTGCTGGATGAAATGCTGGCCGCCGGTGATGGGAAATTTGCTGATGTAAACTGCGGGTGGAGTGGATCGCCAGTCAAAACGTTGGCCGTTCAGTGCGGACAATCTTTTTTTGTGTTATTGGAAAATGATAAAACGAACAGTGTGAGTGGGAGCCTTTCTTTTCCGATTAGTACGACGAACTTTTACAGGGTTCAGCTATTTGATCCGGAACAGAACACGACCAACACACTAAATACATTGGAGCGCGGCAATGCGACTGAGAAAAATATCTCCGTACCGCAAATGTCCTGCCTGGTCGTAGTGGCCAGCCTGGAAAAATAGAGGTTTAACGGAATAGTTTGGGCGCCAGGTCAACCAGGTAATTCCTCCAAACGGGCCAGGTGTGAGCACCTTCGGTCAAATGCCATTCATATTTGATATGGCAGGAATCGAGAAGAGAGATGAAGTTTTTGTTCCGTTGCAGCAAAAAGTCGTCTTTGCCGTCGGCGATATAAAGAAGCTTAAGTTTGCTGTTCAAGGCGGCAGGATTTTGTAAGGCCGAACTAATGGCATTGCGGGAAGGGGTGGCAGCGCTAAAGCCGGCGACCCATCCAAAAATATCCGGATGATTTAAACCGATCGTCAACGATTCAGATCCGCCCATGCTAAGCCCGGCAATGGCGCAGTTGGCCGAACCATGTTTTACGCGGTAGTTTTTTGCCACCAGGGGCATAGCCTCCTGCAAAAGGTCATGCTCAAAAAGCGCAGTGTTATGCTCCAGAAAATTCGAGTTGGGGCTCCCTAACGGGACGGCGGCGTGGCCGTCCATCATCACGATCATCATGGGTTTGGCGCGGCCCTCGGCAATCAGGCTATCGAGGATCAAATTCGCTTTACCGTGAACTACCCAAGTCTCCTGATTATCGCCATAACCGTGCTGCAGGTACAGGACGGGGAACCGTTTCCACTTATTTTTTTCATAGCCAGGTGGGGTGTAAACGGCCAGTTGCCGAAATCGGCCAAGTGATTTCGAATAATAAGTATGCCAGTGGACAGTCCCATGAGGCACGTCCTGAAGGTCCCACGGCATATTTGGCTGGCTTTTGATTTCCAAAATACTCACGGTCGGCTGGCGCATGGGTTTGATCAACGGATTAGCCGGGTCAATCATCGGCACACCGTCCATTTGAAGGCTGTATTCCCAGACGCCCGGGTCGACCGGGCCGACGGTGACGTTCCAGACACCGTTGGTGCCTTTGGCCATAACGGCGTGCCCATCAGGCCATTGACCATTCACACTAACGTCATGGGCAAGGGGCGCTAATAAGCGAAAGGTAACCATGCGGTTGGCATCGATTTCTGGAGATAAAATCGGCGGAGGCGGCAGGGGCGCCTGGGCAAAGATAATGGACGTCGAAAGGGTGAGAAGGCCGAAGGCCAAAGTAAAAGAATGCTTCATAGGTTTAAGCGGATTTTCCAAAGATAACAAAAAAATCATTGGTATAAAATACGCCGTTTAGGGGATGGCGAAATGCCGCTCGGGTAAGTTAATTTGGGCCTACTACATTGACCGAAAAGTATTTTATGAATTTAGGGTTGTTTCGATCTAACGGGTATGGCATCTGGTTCAAACTTCTTTTTTTTGGATTAAACTATTTATTTTTAGCCTTCACTGTGCATGGCCAGACTACAAACTATATCGTTGATCAATTCGACACGAATACAGCCAGCCTATACCTCAATCAGGATTGGGGTACGGCGATCCCGGTCATCACCTGGAATACAAATAATGCCATCAGTAGCATAGGCTCCAATAATGCCGGTTCGGGTTCTACATTGTGGCAGATAGCGTGGCCAACGACGGGCGATCAAATCGAAGTCACCCGCCTCTTTAACAATGGCAGTGTGCTAAATCTTAGCAATTTTTCCTCCATCAGCTTTGATATCAAGTTCGCGACCAATTCTGCGACCGATGGGAATGGCAGTTATGGGGGGCTGGAAGTGGATTGCATTCCGCAAAGCGCCGGCTGGCCGTCAACGGCGCTCGCGATTTATACTTCGGAGGCCAGCAATGGCAATAGCTGGGTCCATGTGACTCTGCCGGTGAGCGTCAATTTGGCGGCCACGGGCATCGGCCTGAAGATTCAGCAGAATCGAACGGGGGCGAATTTGAGCGGAACGACGGCGTTCTGGATTGATAATATTATCTTTAGCGGTTTTACGACGCCAACGGTCTCTGGGCCGCTTCAATTCATCCAGTTGAATGCAGCTCAAACCTGGCAACGGTTGGAGTTTCAAATTACAAATGTTCCCTCGGTTTCAAATCCCTTTGACCCGGAGGTAATTCGTCTTGATGGGAGCTTTACCTCGCCTTCGGGAAAGACGATGATGGTACCGGCCTTTTGGTATCAGGGATACACACGTTCGCAATCCAATGGCACTGAATATGATACGGTCAGTGGCCCGCCACAATGGCGGTTGCGATTTGAGCCGCGTGAAGTTGGAACCTATTCGCTTTCGCTGGTGATCCAGACGAATGACGAGATGTATGCGACAGTCGCGACTAATTTCACGGTAGTTTCCAACTCGGTACCCACTCGTTTTGGATATGCCGGAATCGCTCCGAATAATCAGTATTTTCAAACTGGGGATGGGCAGGCGCTGCCTCTAAATGGGGAGAACGTTGCCTGGTGGAATAACGGGACATACGATTATGACACATGGTTCGCTTCGATGCAGAATGCGGGCGAGGATTTTGCGCGGGTCTGGATGTCATCCTGGTGTTTTGGAATCGAAGGCAATCCAGGAACGCTTACCAATTATTCTTTGGATGCGGCGTGGCAATTGGACTACGTGCTGCAACTGGCCGAGCAGGAAGGCATCTACATACAATTGACATTGGATGATTATCGTGAGTACTCGAGTGACTCTGGAAGCGACGGCCAGTGGCCTAATAATCCTTACAACACGGTTAATGGCGGCCCATGTGTAAATCAAAATGCTTTTTTCACCAATTCGATCGCAACGCTGACTTACGAAAAGCGGCTGCGTTATTTGGTCGGGCGTTACGGATACAGCTCGCATATCCTTGCCTGGGAATTTTTTAATGAAATCGATCACGACTATACTTATCTCAATTCGGGAAAGGTTGACACGTGGCTTGCTTCGCAAGCCAGTTGGCTGCACACAAACGACCCTTATGGGCATTTGGTAACTTCCAGTCTGTCTTATGCGAGCGCTGATCCGCAGCAGTGGGCATTGCCGCAACTGGATTTTCTTTCCTGGCACACTTATTTTCAACAAGGTTACCAGCTTAATCCTGCGCAAACGATGGCCAGTGACGCGTCCTATTATCGCCAGACCTATCATAAGGTGGTTCAAATCGGGGAGTATGGGACTGATTGGCATAGCTGGCCTGCCAGCCTGGCAGTGGACCCGTACTTGCGGGGACTTCGCCAAGGGATTTGGGGTGGGGCCTTGGGTGGTTCTGCGGGCACGGCCATGACGTGGTGGTGGGATAGCCTGGCTCCGGCCAACGATTATTGGTTATTTTCTTCGCTGGAAACGATTTTGGGTCCTACCGATTGGGGACGAGGTTCGTGGACCAATATCGTCTTCAAAAGCGGCCAGCCGTTGACGGCAATCGGCCTGAATGGGGCGCACGATTCTTTGGTTTATGTAGTAGCCTCTGATGCCGCGTGGCCAAACGGCGGTACGAATATTTCATTGCCCTTACAACAAGGACAAACGTTGACCCTGACCGGATGGCCCAAAGGCGCGTACTATGCCGAATGGTACGACCCATCCAGCGCAACGCCTCTTGGCACTAGCCAGGCGATAACAGCGAGCGGAAGCTTAACCTTTACGTTGCCGAATTTTACGGTGGACGTGGCGGGGGTTGTATTTCCGCCGCCATCACTTACCTCTCCAACGATAAATAATGGGGCGCTTCAATTTCGGCTCGATTCGGAAGTTGGCGGGAAGTACGAAATTGAAGAATCCACCGACCTTTCGAACTGGACTCCTCTGCTTCTGGTTACCAATACGCAGGGCATTATGATTATAACTAACCAGGGGTCATCGCTTGACTCGGCTACCTTCTTTCGCGCTGAACGGGATTAACAAAAATACGCCGTTTAGGGGATGGTGAGAGCCTCTCTTTTCATGGAGATTTTAAGCATGACCAACTTTTCAAAAAGAGCAACCCGGAATCCAGCAGGTAATGACAAAAAACCGCAATTCAGGCACTGTCATTCTAATGGTTTTACGCTAATCGAACTATTAGTCGTTATAGCCATTATTGCCATCCTGGCAGCTATCCTTCTGCCCGTGCTCAGCCGAGCTAAATCAAGGGCACAGGGAGCTTTCTGCATGAACAATACCCACCAAATAATGATAGGGTGGGTAATGTATGCGGATGACAATAATCAGATTCTTCCCCCTAACGATTATCCCGTAAATGGCGGTCCCAGCACAGCGTACCGAAATTGGGTGGCGGATAGCATGATCAACCAAAACGAATGTACCAATATGGGGCTTTTGAATAACACCTATGCGATAGCCACGGTGGTATTCCAGGATTCCGTTCTTACTCCATATGTGCCCAATCCTGCGGTCTATAAATGTCCGGCTGATTTCAGCACGCAAAAGGAACTGTCGCCGGCAGATTCTAATACCGCGCGCGTCAGAAGCATGTCGATGAACTGCGCCATCGGGACGATTTATAATGCCCCGACGGCAGCGAATCCCAGAGGCTCTTCAGTTTTAGGTTCCTGGCTCGCCGGGCCTCCAGGTTCCGGGCCGCAGTCAACCTGGCTTACTTATGGAAAACTAACTTCGATTAAAGCTCCCGGCCCGGCGGACCTTTGGGCGCTGATAGATGAGCATCCCGATAGCATCAATGATCCCAGCTTCGCGGTTCAATGCGCGGGAACGGGAAATAACGCCCAAATAGTAGATTGGCCTGCGTGGTATCACAACGGTTGTGCCGGGATGTCCTTCGCTGATGGTCACTCGGAAATACATCGGTGGCTGGATGGCCGCACCATGAGGCCTCTCACAGGACATAGCTCGGGCGCCGGTACGGGAGCAGATACGGCTTCGGCAAACAATCCTGACGTGGCCTGGCTCCAGCAACATACATCGGCGCCTGCGCAATAAACAAAATACGCCGTTCGGGGGATACCGGGGATGGATAGGTTCTGGAATACTGTTAGTCAACCCATGAAAGAGTTAGCCTAAAACAATTCAAATATATGAAAAAATTATACCAAAAGCTTGGTGCAATTATAACCGTCCTAGTGTTTGGCTCAGCCATCAGCCACGCCCAGCCGTTTGCCAATTATATTGCTGACCAATTTGATTCCGATACCACTGCCAGCCTGCAAAATCAGGGATGGGGCGCGGCAGTTCCCATTATTGTCTGGGACGGCAGTCAAAATGCGACCACCACTATGGGGCCAAATAATGCCGGCTCTGGTGCGGCGCTGTTTGATATTTCCTGGCCCAACCCCAGCGGAGATCAAGTTATGATTGCTAATTGGTTCGATGGCAGCGGCACAGTGCTAAATCTTAATAACTATACGAATGTTAGCTTTGATATCATGTTTTCCCAAAATGGTGGAAGTGACGGCGCAGGCAGTTATGGGGTGGTGGAGTTTGGTTGTATTCCCACTTCTGACGGCTGGCCTTCAACTGCATTAGGAGATTATACCTCGGAAGTTTCCAACGGAAATGGCTGGATTCATGTGAGTTTTCCGTTGAATGCTTCCAGCAATCCTAAACTAAGTTCAGTTGAGGGATATTATATAAAATTGCAACAAAGCCGGACGGGAGGAAATCTTACGAATACTTTGTTCTGGATTGATAACGTGATCTATGGCGGCTTAACAAATCTTCCCCCAAATCCAGCCTTACGCATAACTCCCAACAAGGCGACGGCGCCGGGTCTCATGGTTGTTTGCGGCGGCAGCGGTGGGACTTATACGCGGGGCCTGATGATGGCTTTTGATGTTACCAATACGATCCGTAATTATTCGTGGGTCGGTTCACCCAACCCGGTGACTTATTCTCAAACGGTTGTAAACTATCCCGGTCCCAATAACCCGATTCAATCGGCCATCTTCCTCGTAGAAAACGGTAATTTCGGGGATCCGGGAGTTGATTATGATGCTGCGAACGTGGCGCAACTGACTATGTATGGCAACGCAGATGGAACGGCTACCGCGTCATTCCAGTACAAAACCAATCAACCGGATGGAAATTCCCAATTTGCGGCCAATAACCTGGCAACACTTACTGCTCCCAGCCCGCTCGGTACCTGGAGCTTGACCTTTAGCAATGATATCAATGTAACACTCAGTTATACGCCATTAGGAGGTGGAACGACATTGAGTACGAACGCCAGCTTCCCGGGAGAGGCGCAGGCACAATATTTTGCCAACCCATTGAGTGTCTTCATGGGCAACCAACAAAATGCCGATGCGAACCTCGGCCAATCATCGACTTATTCGGAGTTCAAGATTAGCGGAGTCACAGCTTCCGGGCCGCTGGATGATGTTTGGAGTTCGCAAATATCCATGGATACAACGAATTGGGGCATTGTTGACTATGCGCCAGGCGATGTCCTATTGGTCAATTCATCTGATAAGTACTGGGTAAGCTGGTCTTTGCCCGACACAGGATATTCCCTGCAAACGAGCACTAATTTGGCTGGCGGCCCCAGCGCATGGTCCAGTGCGGGATTGTCGCAGATCGTAAACTTATCGACAAATAACCAAGTACTTCTTCCGGGCCTGTCGACGAACTACCCGCCTGGCGCCGATGTGTTCTTTAGATTAATCAATACCAATTCGCTATAAGTGCGGATGGAAAGTTTAAATCATTAGTTCGAGAAACGCCGGTTGTCCTGACCGGCGTTTCTCTTTGAGCAAAGGTCAATTTGTTTTGATTTTCGAAATTCGCAACACATAATAATGGCATGAGCCGCAATGGTTATCTCCGGTTACAAATCCTGCGGATAGCCATCATTAGGAGCATCGCACTGACAGGAATTTCTGCCGGGGCAGACGATCACCTGCAAGAGATGATAACCAACCTGTTGCAATTTCAACGATTCGCCGATCAGCCATTACAGACGAATGCACCCGTTCAATTGGAAGGAACGGTCTGCTGGGCCGATAATTCGCAGGGCATGATTATCTTGCAGGACGATTCCGGAACGGCTCTTGTCGAAATGCCTTCATTGGCGCAATCCTTGAAGCCGGGGCAGAAAATATCGCTAAGCGGAACCTATGACGGCAGCCAGGGCAGTATTGATCTTAAAATAGGATCTTTCTTTCTGGTTGATGATTGCAGGCAAGGAATGCGGGAGAGGTCGGATGCCGTGTCTCTGGAAACAGGAAGATATCCGATATCTGTTTCGTGGTTCGGCGGGAATCATCTTAATGACATGGAGGTTCTTTACGAAGGACCAAATCTTCCGCGGCAGAGTATTTCTGATTCGAATCTGCTTCATGAAGTGGTAAACTCGGAAAGCCGGTCAACCAATTGGCTGCCGGGATTGACCTATTCGGCTTATCAAG
The DNA here is from genome assembly GCA_036489615.1 of Verrucomicrobiia bacterium. Lineage (GTDB taxonomy): Bacteria > Verrucomicrobiota > Verrucomicrobiia > Limisphaerales > UBA11358 > UBA11358. The sequence continues at coordinate 17,937 of DASXFM010000155.1, forward strand.
GGCAATGGTCTCGAATGCCAGATTTTAGTCAATTATCACCCAGCCAGAAAGGCAGCGTGCCGAATTTTAGCATCAGTGTTGGCACAAACCTAACTGCCGACGGATTAGTATTTAACGGTTGCCTGGAAATAAGAGAACCGGGGATCTATCGGTTTACCCTTGTGCCGCATGGCCGCCGCCAACTTTATATTGCACATCCTCGTTTGGGAACGATCAGTGTCATGCGGATACCGAAACCACTGGAAATTAATGCCGGCCAAATTGTCTCGGACGCCAAGCAATCCGTTTGGGCCGAAGTGGAAGGTGTGGTTACGTATGTTAGCAAAGGACAATACAAGGAATTAGAAATTGAATTAAGCTCGGACGCCGGCAACACGCGGGTGCAGGTTTCCAGCGCCTCGGGAGGTTCACCCGAGCTGTTACTCGGTGGGCGCGTGCGCATCGCGGGCGTGTGCCGGAGCGCTTACACTGCTGAAGGGCAACGGATATTTGGCGAATTGTGGACGCCGAACCTGGGGCATGTGGAGATGCTTGAAGTGAATCCGGAATTTTGGGTTTCGCATCCCACTATTTCAATAGGCGATTTGCTTTCAACCGCCTCCAGCAACGAGCAGCCGTCAATTGTTCACGTTGCAGGAAGGATTAATTCGGTACAAAGAAATAACTCCATCATCCTTAAAGATGAAACGGGAAGCATCCTGTTAAAAACCTGTCATGCGGCTCAGTTTAATGCCGGCGATTACATTGAAGCGCTTGGCCAATGGGGACAATCGGAAACGGGTCCGTTTTTAGGGGAGGCTTTTTTTCGAAAAATCGACCGAACGAAAGAAGTTGCCAACGCAACGCCGGTATTGACCACGGCTGAGCAGGTCAAGAGGTTAAGCCGGGATGAAGCGCTGCGCCAATATCCGGTCAGGATCCGTGGTGTGGTCACGTGGAGTGGCGGTAGTGGTTTCGTGCTTCAAGATGCAACGCTGGGAGTTTTTGCGGAAACGGTTAATCCCGGTAAGTATGGGACACAGCGCGATGGAGAATGCCTGGATATTGAAGGAGTGACGACCGCCCAATTTTCACCGATGGTCCTGGCGCAGCAGATCACGGATTTAGGCCCGGGCCGGATGCCGGAGCCTGCTCATCCTACCTGGGATCAATTGATGGACGGTACTTTAGATACGCAGTTTGCAGAGATCCAGGGAATCGTTACTGCCCTCGAAGGGACGAGGCTGACTCTTTTGACTCACGATGGGAGGCTGCAAATCACTCTGCCCGAAATGCAATATGAACAGTTAAAACATTACGTCGATGCTATCATTCGTATTCGGGGATGCCTGTGGGCCACTAAAAACGAGGTGACGCATGTGCTAATCCCCGGTGAAATCGAGATTCACGATGCCTCTATTTGCGTCGACCAGCCGGCGCCTCATGACCCATTTACTGCGCCTTTCAAACACGTTTCTGAACTTTTGCTGTTCGATGCGAAAGCCGGCGCACTGCAGCGGCTTAAGGTGATCGGTCAAATCGTGCATGCAGATTCGGGGCAATATTATTTGATGGATGGAATATATGGCTTGCGTTTTACCACGAGAACGAACGTCCAGTTGAAGGTGGGTGATCAAGCGGAAGTGGTCGGCTTTCCTTTGTTAGGAGGCCCGTCACCAGTATTGCGCGAAGCAGTAGTACGTCTGATTGGACATTACGATTTGCAGTCTCCGCGGCCGTTGCCTGAAAATTCAATTTTAAATGGAAGTTATGATTCAACCCTAGTCAAAGTGGACGCACAATTGATGAATGTTAGTGAAGACCAAAAAGATATCATTCTGGGCCTGCAGGCGGGGTCATCCATGTTTTTGGCTAAATTTGACAAGAACCTGGGAGCTTTGTCTCTACCTCCAATCGGCAGCAAGCTTGAGCTCTCGGGGGTTTACTCCGGCCAGGGTGGGGGGCGAATCGAGGGGCACGATATCGATTCGTTTGAACTCTTGCTTAACACTCCTTCAGATGTTCGGGTGTTGGCGCGTCCGTCCTGGTGGACCATCAAGCGCGTGTTTGCCGTCGTTGGGGTGTTGCTGGGAATTTTAACCGCTGCGTTGATCTGGATTGGATTGCTTCATCGGCAAGTGGAACAGCGAACGGAGCAGCTTAAGAAAGAAACGGCGGTGAGACAACGCGCCGAGCAGCAACGCGCCGTGGAAGAGGAACGTTCGCGCATCGCCCGTGATTTACACGATGATCTGGGCGCCAGTTTAACGGAAATCAGCATGTTGGCCGATGCCGGGGCAGGATGGCCGCCGGCTATTGAAAAAGCAGGCCAGCGTTTCCAGAGTATCGCCGATAAAGCGAGGGGGGTGGTGCACGCGATGGATGTCATCGTCTGGCTTGTGAACCCGAGCAAAGATGTCCTTCCTTTTCTGGTCGGCTATATCGGCAGTTATGCTGAGGAATATCTGGCGGTGGCGGGCATCACCTGCCGGTTAAAAGTTCCCACGGACGTTCCGGCTTTGAGGTTGACGGCCCAGATTCGTCATAATCTTTTTCTGGCGGTCAAAGAAGCGCTGCACAATGCCGTGCGTCATTCGCAGGCGAGCGAAGTGACGGTGGAAATGATGATCACGGCAGAATTTTTAAAAATCGTTATTACTGATGACGGGCGGGGTTTTGATGCCGCCAATAGGGTAAACGGAAACGGATTGTTGAATCTTCAGAATCGTTTGGCTAATGTTGGCGGGCGATGCGAGGTCACGTCGCGGATTGATGCCGGAACGGCCATAACTTTCACGCTTCCTTTACCTCAAAACTAAAACCCAGATGATCACTACTGCCATCGTCGAAGATAATGAAACTGTGCGTCAAATGCTGCAGGAGCTCATTGATGCGGCGCCCCGGCTTCGTTGTGTCGGCACTTTTGCCACCGCCAAGGAAGCGATGATGGAGATCCCCAAGTTGCGGCCGGAGGTTGTGCTCATGGATATCCACTTGCCGGGCGAATCGGGCATTGCCTGCACCGCCAAGCTTAAAGCCCGATTACCTGATTTGCAGGTGATCATTCTGACGGTATACAAAGACATAGAATTGATTTTTCAGGCATTGAAGGCCGGGGCGAGCGGATATTTATTAAAGCGGGCGCCCAAAGAGGAGATTCTCCGTGCCATCACCGAGGTGCATTCCGGCGGCGCGCCCATGACTGGCGAAATAGCCCGACTGGTCGTTCAATCATTCCAGTCTACACGTACCGGCGGCATTGAGAAACAAGGCTTGTCCCCGCGTGAACTGGAGATTCTCGCCCTCTTATCTGAAGGGCTTACCAATAAGGAAATTGCCGTCCGATTGGGCATCAGTTCTGAAACTGTACGCACCCATCTGGGGCACATCTATGAAAAGTTACATGTCCAGGGACGGACCGAAGCGGTCACCAAGTATTTAAAAACCGGCGGACACAATTGATTCGTTTCTCCAAAATACGCCATTTGGGGGATACTGGGAATACGCCATTTGGGGGATAGTTTGGTAAACAAAATAGAGGCAACATCCTGCGCCATGGCGCAGGATTTGTTTACTGGCATGGCTTGCAATTTATGAGTAGGAAAATTTTTAGAGAATTGTCGAGGGCTTTACGGATTGGCGGATTTCTTTCCCTCTTATTGATTACATTTAGGCTTTCGGCGGAAATGCCGGGAGAATTTCGGCCGAAACCGATTGATAATCCGGCGGAAAAGGTTGGGGCGACGGGTATGAAAGTTCAACCATTCGATACACTGCCGCAATCGCGTTCACCGTTAGCTGCGGATCCAGCCGGGCGAAAATCTGCCGATCCCAGGGATCCACAGTTGCGTGGGAATGATCTTATCTTTAATGGCGGCTGGCAGATGATCGAATCACCCCGTTTGAAAATTGTGGGTGGCGCCGCGTTATCGCAAGCCGGTTTTGATACTCATGACTGGTACAACGCTACGGTGCCTGGAACGGTATTGACGACTTTGGTGAATAACGGGGTATATCCTAATCCTTATTATGGCCTTAACAATCTGGCCATTCCGGAAAGCCTCAACAAACAGGATTATTGGTATCGCGAAGAATTCACCGTGCCGGAAAGTTTCAAGGGCCGGGAACTATCGCTTAACTTCAATGGCATCAATTACTATGCAGAAATCTGGTTGAATGGAAAATATCTCGGCCACATCACGGGCGCTTTTGTTCGCGGAAAATTCGACGTGACCCAATACATCAAACCGGATTTGACGAACGTCATTGCGGTGATGATAGCTCCACCGCCCGACTCGGGTATTCCCAGCGAGCAATCGGTCAAATTTGGGCCGGGGGACAATGGCGGCAAGCTTTGCCTGGATGGACCCACTTTTGTTTGCACGGAAGGCTGGGATTGGATTCCCGCGATTCGCGATCGGGATTCGGGGCTTTGGCAGGATGTCATTCTGCGAGCGACGGGACCGGTCACGATTGGCGACCCGCAGGTCATCACGGAGTTGCCGTTGCCGGATACCTCGCGTTCAGACATCACGATCCAAACCGATTTGCATAATGCTTCGGATGCCGCACAGCTGGGAATTTTAAAAGGCGCCTTTGAAGGCGTGAAATTCGAGCGGCCGGTGACTTTGCCGGCTGGCGCAACCAAAACGGTTAGCTTTTCGCCCAAAGATTTTCCGCAACTTACCGTTCACCATCCGCGTTTGTGGTGGCCGAACGGTTACGGCAAGCCAGAGTTGTATCATCTTCAACTCCATTTTGTGACCAGCGACGGAAAGGAATCTGATGAGGCCGCGCTCCATTTTGGCATTCGCGAGATGAGTTACGAATTGGCGATGAAAATGCCAGACGGCGAAACCAAGAGGGTTGAATTTACGCCGACCCTTGCCCGCGAATCCGATCCGGTCGTCGATAACCGGCGCAAATCGATGGGCTGGCATCGCAATGGAAGTGAAAGTCCCAAGGTAGTGTCAGTTTGGCCGGGCGAAGAACAGTCGCCGGCCCTTAAGCCTGTGACTGACGAAGGCATGGGGCCATACCTCGTTATAAAGGTCAATGGCCGCAAAATCTTTTGTAACGGAGGCAATTGGGGCATGGACGACGCTATGAAGAATATTTCGCGCGACCACATGGAGCCATACATACGGCTGGAGCGTGACGCCAATTTGACCATGATCCGAAATTGGAGCGGCCAGAGCACTTCGGACACGTTTTATGACCTGTGTGACGAATATGGTATTTTGGTATGGAACGACTTTTGGATGGATACGGAAGGCTGGAACTATGTCCCATTTGATCACAGCCTTTTTCTCACCAATGTGGCTGATACCGTCTCGCGTTATCGTAATCATCCGTGCATCGCCATCTGGTGTGCCATGAATGAAGGCGTGCCGCCGGAGGATATCAACCAGGGTAACGATGAACTGATTCGGAAATTGGATGGTACCCGCTACTATCAGCCTAATTCGCGCCTGGTGAATTTGCGCACCAGCGGTCCATGGTCGAATCTGCCCCTGGATAAATATTTTGATGATCTGAACCACGGCTTTAGCACCGAAATGGGAGCCAGTTCGATTCCTTCGGCCGAAGTCATGAAATCGGTGATGGATCCAGCGGATCTTTGGCCGCCGGGAGATCTTTGGGCTTATCACGACTTTCATAGCAAAGGCGCAGGGAATCGCAGTGATTTGTTGCGCATTCTCTCCGGGCGTTATGGGGAGATGACTAATTTGGATGACCTTTGCCGAAAGGCCCAATTGGTCAACTACGAAACCTATCGGGCGATTTATGAAGGTTTTGACAGCCGGTTGTGGAACGATTGCAGCGGGGTGCTGTTCTGGATGAGCCATCCTTCATGGCCAAGCGTGGTCTGGCAACTGTACTCGTGGGACTACGAAGCGAATGCTTCATATTACGGCGCTAAGAAAGCCGGCGAGCCAATTCATATCCAAATGAACCTGCCCGATTGCCAGGTGGCGGTCATCAACCATCACTTTGTTCCGCTGGCTGATGCGATCGCGGGGGCGACCATATATAATTTATCCGGAACAAAAGTCGAAAGTTATCAAACCAATTTCACCGCCGCCGCCAATGCCTATACGGACTTGTTTGACCTGGATTGGCCTTCGAACGGGACCTGTTTCGTCAAACTGGAATTGCATGATGAGAATCATAAATTATTGTCGCAAAACTTCTATTGGCATGCGCGGACGGAAGAGCAATTGCAGCAATTAAACGATCTCCCGCTCGTAACCCTTAAAGGCAGCTTGCATCGTCATGCTGATACCAGTGGAATGGTGTTTGAGGCGAGATTGACTAACCCGGCCCATTCGCCGGCTCTGGCCATCAAACTCACATTGCGTGATACTGAAACAGGCAATCGGATTTTGCCGGCCTATTATGACGACAATTATTTTTCTCTTCTTCCCGGCGAGTCCCGCGAAGTCCGTATTGAGTGTCCGCCTGCCCAAGGCAAAGTCAAACTCGACTTGAGTGGATGGAATATTCAAAACTCCAGTTTATTATAGCCGATATGTTGTAAAAATGGCGCACGATGCGAGGATCGCCTTCGCTGACTCAGAGGGAATGCGGACAGGGGGGGCGTTCGGGCAGGCGAAGAGTGACGCGAATTATCTTGCCCTTGGCCTTCAGATGGCAATACCATGCTCGCGTAGCTTGTGCTGGACTAGATGCTCTCCGCGCTTTCACCAGATTGACTTCATGGTTGAACGATTTGTGGGATGCGATGGGAATTCAGAAATTCTCGAAGTGGCAAGACATCAATACTGGCGATGCTAATGGCTGGGTAGCTCAGTCGGTAGAGCAGAGGACTGAAAATCCTTGTGTCGGCGGTTCGATTCCGCCCCCAGCCACCACTTTAAACTCCAATAAAGAAAAGGATTTTATGCCGTTCCCTAAAATCTGGAAAAAGACGCTGATTCAATTTGGCTTTCTTTTGGCTTAAACCTCCGGTTCTGGTCTGTCTGTGACCGTTGCAACCTGTGCAAGGATTTTCTTCTGCACGCCACGCAGGGCCAAGAAGGCATCCCGACCTGTCCCTCCGTGCCCACGCATCATTTGAAGCGGCCCTAAGCACGGACAGGCGCGAGGTGGCAGCGTTTCGCATCCGAACCTGCAGTTTGGACCCACGAGTCCAACATCTTACGGGTTATGCTAAATCCCTTTGTTTTGCGATGAGGCGGGGAATCCTGGGTCGTTTGTTTCCTCAACCGTCACTATCACCCAGCAGAAGATACCCCTCGTTGCCGGAAAAGGAGCGGTTTCAAAATTAATCGGCAACTTTCCTACGACATCGTTTAGTCGGCAATTATTGCTTGGACAAGCTAATTTCATTATATTGCAAGCATGCAAAGGGTAGCCAATAAGTCCATCGGGATGCTGGTTTCAAATATGCCTTTGAATACGGATCCGGAAGGACTGGTGGTTCGTCCCAAACAAGTCAAGATGCCCGAAGACGGTTTGGTCGTTTTTGAAAGCCGGCATGGGCCTGGCTTTTTTGGTGAATTAAAGGATTCATACTCTAAATTCCATTTGGTAATCCGTGGTCGGGCGCAATGGGATGTGGGCGGACGGAGCTACGCAACTGCGCCGGATGTGCTGTTCCATATCGCTGCGGGTGTGCCGCACCGGATACGGGATGTACCACAAGATCCGGTCTCCAATTACGTCATTCACTATCAACCGCACCTGCTGGATAAAGAGTTGATGGAACGGCTCGCAGAGCCCCCAGGTATTGTGCTCCTGAACTTGGTCAGCGCGGATTTGCAGCAAGCGGCTCCAATCCGTTCGCTTTTCCGTGAGATGCTTTTTGAATCAGACGCACAGCAACTGGGCTGGAAGGTGTTGTTGAAATCTCGACTGATCGAACTGGCAGTGCGCACGCTGCGCATGGCGGAACGCCGAAATCAGAATGCGATGGTCTTCAAGGCAGGCAGCGACAGCATGGAACGTGTCACCCATTATGCGTTGCGTTTGAAGTCATCTTTCTTCCGCCAGCAGACTCTTGAGGATGCGGCCAGATCCGTTCATCTGAGCCGGCGTCAGTTTACTGATTTATTTCGGCGGGCGACGGGAAAATCATGGCGGCGCTACATCAGGACCTTGCGCCTTGAACATGCTGGCCGGTTGCTGGCCAACACGGACAAATCAGTCATTGCAGTGGCTTTCGAGGCGGGGTTCGAAGACCTTTCTCAATTCCATCATAACTTTAAGGAAACCTATGGCTGTACACCGTCGAATTATCGCGAAAAGCATCAACAACTACCTTGCCTCGGTACGTGTCCATCCTTGCGTGGTCAAAAAACATCACGCAGCTTCTAGCGAATAGAATCTCGGCAACTTAACGACCCGGCGATGGTTGATTGTGTTTACGTATTAGAGAGTGATCGTTTTGAGTGCCGCCAGACAAAAAGGGAAGCCTTGGCTTGCTTCGTTTCATTAAGATAGAAGACTGAAATTTCCCTCGTGACAAAATGTCTTTTTTCTCGTAGGGGCCTCTTATTTTTCAGTTGAGGCGATGAGTGGCTGAAGCAGGAGCGGAGAGCCTGGCAGCATAGCCTAAAATTCCAATTACAACCGCCTGAAAACCTACGACAGCAGCTAAGAGACTATGCTAAAAGAAAGGATGATTCTCAGTTGTATTCCGCATCCGAATATTTTTATCGGTTCTGGAAAAGGCCGGTCATGCAAGCTGCGTTCTTATCGCCGATGAGAATTATCAGTTTTCGACTCATTCCATTCCAGTTACCACTAGTGTCGTCAAATTAGGCAAGTTATGAAAGCATTGGTTCTTAAAGAATACATGAAGTTCTTCTATGAAGAGGCACCGATGCCTGAATTCGGGCCGACCGATGTGCTGGTGGCGGTGAAAGCCTGCGGCATTTGTGGCAGCGATATTCATGGCATGGATGGTTCTACTGGTCGGCGGCGTCCGCCCATCATCATGGGACACGAGGCCTCCGGCGTCATCGCAGAGGCAGGCAGCGCCGTCGACGGTTGGAAACGAGGTGACCGCGTTACCTTTGATTCGACCGTTTTTTGCGGAGCATGCAAGTTCTGCCGGGGGGGCGACATCAATCTCTGCGACAATCGGCGGGTGTTGGGGGTTTCATGCGAGAATTACCGACAGCACGGGGCTTTCGCCGAGTTCGTCACCGTGCCTCAGCATATCCTCTATCGTTTGCCGGATGGATTGTCGTTTGAAAACGCGGCGATGGTCGAGCCGGTTTCAATCGCGTTCCACGCCGTGCGGCGCGCGCGGCCCATATTGAATGACACGGCAATGGTTGTTGGTGCGGGGATGATTGGACTTTTCGTGATTCAAGCTTTGCGGCTGGCGGGCTGTGGCAAAATTGTCGCCGTGGATGTAATTCCCGACAAATTAGAGATGGCCTGCGATCTGGGTGCCACACATGCGATCGATTCCGGTAAAGAAGATGTCGTGGCCCGCATTCAGCACCTCACGGGCGGATCTGGGACGGACTTGGCCGTGGAAGCCGTAGGCATGGCGCAAACCTTAGACTTGGCCGTTCGTTGTGTGCGCAAAGGCGGCTCGGTCACACTCATTGGCAATGTGTCGCCTAAGGTCGAACTGCAACTTCAGATGGCCGTTACCCGCGAGTTGACGATTTACGGTTCATGCGCCTCTTCTGGCGAATACCCGGCGTGTCTCGACATGTTGGTTCGCGGATCAGTCAATGTAGCGCCTGTTCTAAGCGCCGTTGCTCCGCTATCCGAGGGAGCGTCCTGGTTTGACCGGCTTTATCGCAAGGAGCCGGGCTTATTGAAAGTAATCCTCAAGCCGTGAACAAAGCATTTCAAGCACATTAATGAAATTATGAAGGCCACCAAGGTAAGGACCGCCCTTGTCGGTTGCGGCAAAGTCGGGCATTTGCACGCGGCGGCTCTCAAGACGCTTCCGGCGTCTGATTTTGTCGCTGTGTGCGAATCAAATCTGGAGCGGGGCAGGGCATTCGCCCAGAAATATGGCGTGAAGTTCTACGCCACGATTGACGATCTGATCGCGTCAGGGACGGCAGAAATGATCACCGTTGCGACGCCGCATCCATTGCACGCAGAACCGGCCACTAAGGCAGCGCAAGCTGGATTGCACGTCCTGGTGGAAAAGCCATTGGCCGCTTCATTGGCTGACTGTGATGCTATCCTGGCTGCGGCGCGTCGCAGTGGCGGCCTTCTTGGAATGATTTGCCAACGGCGTTTCTATGAACCTTGCCTGCGAATTCGGCGCGCAATTGATGAGGGAAAACTCGGGTATCCGATTCTCGGCACCGTGACCATGCTTGGCTGGCGCGACGCTGCCTATTATCGCAGCGACTCCTGGCGGGGCACCTGGTGCGGCGAAGGTGGTGGTGTGCTGGTCAACCAGGCACCGCATCAACTCGATCTGTTGCTATGGTATATGGGCGAGATTGACGAGATATTCGGTTACTGGGCAAACCTCAACCACCCTACAATCGAGGTGGAGGACACAGCGGTAACAGTGATTCGTTTCAAGAGCGGCGCGCTCGGCAACGTCATTGTAAGCAACAGCCAGAATCCTGCGCTTTACGGCAAGGTCACAGTCCACGGCAGCAACGGCGCTTCCGTGGGTGTGCAAACTGACGGCGGCGCGATGTTCATTGCCGGAATGTCGAATATCACCGAACCGCCTCTGAATGACTTGTGGACCATCCCCGGCGAGGAAAATTTTCTGGCCCAATGGCGGCAGGAGGATGCCGCCCATTTCAACTCGATCAATGTCGTCGAATATTATCATCGCCTGCAAATCGGTGATTTTCTTCAGGCGATTCTTGATCAACGTCTGCCGATGGTTACCGGCGAGCAAGGGAGGCGAACCGTCGAACTTTTCACAGCTATCTACCGGGCCAACCGCGATCGGCGCGCCATCCGTTTTCCGTTGGTCCTCGAGGCGGGACGCGACGATTTTGATGGCCGGTGCCCGGGACATCCGTTGGGGCGTGGAATAGAGATCGTCACCGGGGCGATTTGAGAGAACCAATACAAATAAACCAATGCAATCACGCCAATGCGACAAATACAACTTGAGGCTGCCTGTGCTTGGCATGGGATGCTGGGCCTACGGTGGCGGAGAATACTGGGAAGCACAAAACCAGCAGGATGTAAATGAGGTGGTGCGATACGCAGTGGAGCAAGGAGCTAATTTCTTTGACACGGCTGAAAGCTACAACAACGGCGCGAGCGAAAGTTCATTGGGTCTCGCGTTGCGAGGCATTCCGCGGGACAAGGTATTGATCGGCACCAAAGTCAGCCCTTCGAATGTTGAACCTAAAAATTTAATCAAGCATTGCGAAGCGAGTTTGCGGCGACTGCAAACCGATTACATTGATCTCTACATGGTGCATTGGCCTATCACAGCGCATTCCATAAAGCACTTCACTCCCGAAAGCATACCGGTTCCCTCCGTGCTCGATGCATTTGGGACTTTGGAATATTTACGTCAGTCGGGTAAAATACGGCATATCGGAGTCAGCAATTTTGGCTTGGTAAAACTCTCCGAGGCGCTTGCGACCGGGGCTCGGATTGTCATCAACGAATTGCCTTACAGTCTCCTGACCCGTGCCATTGAAATAGAAATTCTGCCGTTTTGCCGGGAGAAAGGCATTGACGTATTAGGCTACATGTCATTGATGCAGGGAGTATTGGCCGACATTTATCCGAGCTTGGAAGACGTGCCCGTTTGGCAGCGGCGCACGCGGCATTTTGACAGCCGGTGCACGCCCCAATGCCGTCATGGTCTTCCCGGTGCTGAGGTTGAGACCAATGCCGCGCTCGCGAGCATTCGGACCATTGCCAGCGAGCACAACATGACGATGCCGGAACTTGCCCTAAAATGGGCGTTTGCCGGCAAGGGTATTATTAGCGCTCTATGCGGCTCGCGCAATGTCAAGGAACTGCAGGTGAACATCAAAGCAGCTATGGAACCTCTGGATCCAAAAATTGTTGAAGAATTGAACCAAACCACTCAGCCGCTTCTGGAAAAGTTGGGGCCGAGTTTTGATTATTATGAAAACCCGGCGAATGACCGGACAAAGTAAGAATAGAAAATAGCTTTGAACATTCTGCAAGCCAATTTAGTCTCAGCGAGCCCGACGTCTTCAGTGCTTTCACGTCTGCGATGGGTGTTGGTCGAGTTCGCCTTCGCTGCCCCAGTCAGTTTCAACCATCTGAAGAAATACAGTTCATTCAATTTGCGGCTCGTTTAGGTCCTATCTCAACACATCCAAAAATGAATACAAAAAACCTTAGCAGAATTCTGTGCTGTCTCCTGCCTTTGACATTGACAGCGGCACCTATTCCTAACACCAGCTCAGAGACTCCCGTGCCAGAGTATCGGCATGCCTCTCCGGCGGCTTATGAGGCTTTTCAAGATTTGAAATATGGCATCCGCATCCATTGGGGAATCTATACGCTGGCACGCGCGAAATGGCCCGACGCACATGGTGGGGAATCATGGATGTTTCTTCCGCTCAGCTTCCAGCAAAAGGAGGCCTATCAGGAACTTTACAAGACCTGGAATCCCACTCGATTTGATGCCGAAGGTTGGGCGGAACTTTTTGCCACTAACGGTATGAAGATGTTTGCGATTACAGCAAAGCATCACGAGGGATTTTCTCTGTTCGACACCAAGACGCGGGTCAAGCAGCGGGTCAATTGGACTGCGCCGGGCGGCCCAGCTTTTGAAGACTGCAACCTCGCTTACAGCGTCATGGATACGCCGTTTCATCGTGATATCATCAAAGAACTTTGCGATGCCGGGCATCGAAATGGGCTGGCCATTGATTTATATTTTTCCCACACGGATTGGTATGACGCCGATTTCCGTCCCTATGGTCGCGATCCGGTCTTTGTTCCAGACAGCGATTCATATCACTCGGGTATAAATGAGCGGGCGATTTCCGCGCACGCTCAATATGAAAATGTCGAATTCACCGCCCCCCCTCCGACTCCGGAAGAGGAGAATCGCATGATGGCCCGCCATCGGCAGCAGTTGATCGAACTACTGAGCAATTACGGTAAGATTGACATGGTCTGCCTGGATATAGGGTTGGGAAACCGGGTGTGGCCGCAATTACGCGAAACGTTGCTCGACCTGCGCAAGATTCAGCCCGATGTCATGCTTCGCAACCGGGGCATCGGTGACTACGGCGACTATTCCACACCGGAGCGTGTCATTCCCGGGACGCCCCAAAAAGGAGCTTTGCCGTGGTTTGTAATTTACCCTCTGGCCAAAAACTTCGACTACGATCCCAATCCAGCCGATTACAAGGGTGGCGAGTGGATCATCCGGTCACTCGTAGATGTAGCCGCCAAGGGTGGAAGTTTCATGGTTGGTGTTGGCCCGGCGCCAGATGGCACATTTCATCCTACGGCCATTGAAAATATCCAGACCGCCGGTGCCTGGCTGAAAGTCAATGGTGAAGGCATTTATGCCACGCGTGCCCGTGAAGGTGATTTATGGCATGAGGGTGACGAGATTCGCTACACACAGAGTAAGGATCACCAGACAATTTATGCCTTCTCTCTGCATTGGCCGGGGAAAACGCTGACGCTCAAAACCGTGCAGCCCAAGGCTGGTTCTTCGATCTACCTCTTTGGCTATGAGAAGCCCTTAGCTTGGAATTATTCCACTGGGATTGGTACAGTCATTCAAATGCCGGATGAGTTGCAAGCTCCCGCCGGACAAAAGGAATTTTTCGTCTGTGGCCTGAAGATTCAGCCAAAGACGTAATTATTGGTACCGCATCTTCATACCACCTGACAGCCGCTTCATTCAGCCCAGTTTATTTGGCGCGTGATTTTCATGTATTCGCGTTATTCAACTTAAACACGCAAGGCAGTTCGCCGGGGCGGTTGGCGGATACCTGCCAATGAGCCGGAAGGCTAATGACGATTCCTCTGGCGGGATCATTGCGCCAAGGTAAGGATTCACTGCTTCCCAGCATCATAACGATTGCTCCCGGTGTGAGTTTGACTTTACGCAGCACCAATTCATCGCCGGGCCATTGGAGAGCAATGGCATAAATAATCGGGCCAAGATCGCTGTGGGTGAGACGCAGGTTGTCGCCGTCTTCCCAGCCGTCGCCGGGCAGAGGATGGGTCTGGAAAATGGCTTCGCCGTTGATTTTCAGCCAAGAGCCGGTGTATTGAAGCGACGAGATGACTTTGGGATGGAACTGCCCCTCCTCGTCAGGCCCTATCCCCACCATAAAATTGCCCCCTTTGGCTACTGTGTCCACCAGGTTGGTAATAATCCAATTCCCATCTTTATATTTGCTGGCGTCCGGTTCATAGGTCCAAATGCCTTTTCCAGCCAAAGGATAGATGACCATCCAAGGCATATCGGTGTTCGACTTGGAATGGGGCACAAACCCTTCGGGCGTGTAATAGTCGCCGTAGTCACCGATGCCGCGAGCGCGGAACATCACGTCGGGCTGGATACGGCGGATGATTTTCATTGTCTCTCGCAAGTCCAGCCACGCAGTTTCATCGTAGTATTGATCCAGGTCGATGATGTCAATCTTCCCGTATTGGGTGAGCAGTTCAGTGAGCTGCTGGCGGGTGCGCATAACAAAGTCGAACCATTGGTCAGGAAACTCGGCCTTATTGACGCGAGTACGCAAAGGATGGTCGGAAAAGGGACGAAAGTCAGCGTCATGCCAATCTGGAAGTGAGAAATACAAATCGATTTTTATTCCACGGCGCCGGGCGGCGTCGGTGACTTCCTTGACGATGTCGCGGCGATACGGACTATCCATGATACTGTAAGCGAAATCGCACTCTTCGATTTTCGGTCCACCAACGGCGGTCCAGTTCACGCGGCGGTGGACATGGGCGCGAGTGTCAAACATGGAGAACCCATCATGGTGTTTGGTGGTGAAGGCCACGACCTTGGCGCCATTGCTCTGGAAAAGGTCCATCCAATCGTCGGCATTGAACTTGGTGGGATTGAAAGTCTTGTAAAACTGCTGGTATGCCTGCCGTTGTTCGTTGTTCAGGCGAGGATGGCCGCCGTCCGCTTGGACAAATGGCCATGAGGCGTTGCAGCCATAACCCAGTTTCGTATAGACTCCCCAATGGATGCGAACTCCGAATTTCATTTCCCGTAAAGCGGCCCTGGCCTCGTCAGAAGCCTGGCTGTAATCCGGATTGGGCGTGTCCTCAATGTATGATTTGACCCGTTGATAATGTGGGTCAGTGGCTGGCAATTTAACGTGGTTGCGAAAGGTCGGGAGACACCGACTCGCGTCGGCAGCAAAACGAAATGGCGAACCGCCGATGATCTGGTCGCTGGTAATAGTAGGGCACCAATATTTTTCAATGTGCCAGGCCATTAAATCATTGGCTTCATAGTGATTTACGTACGGCATCCGTTGCGGATTATACATGGCATCGGTCAGGTCCCGAATCAACACGACATTCTGTCCTTGATAGATCATTTGTCGGATGCCGAAAGGACGGCCCAGGACGCACATATTCTCGTTAACGCCCATGATGATTACGTTAGTGATGCCGCGCTGGCGCATGAGATAGAAGGCTTCACGACTGTCGGTAATGGCATCACCTGATTCGATCTGGATGGAGGCGATTTGCCGATGCCAAGGATGAGGCGACATCGGTTTGCAGGGCGGGTCGTCATCACTGCCTTTATCCGAAGCATCAATGGGCAACGGCGCTTCACGGGCCGGATTGTATTGGCACGACCCCGTGTCCCATATGGTGCCTTGCGCATCGGCCGGTTCGGGCATCTCCACCGGCGGCGCGGCCTGCGCCAACTTGCGCGCCGGCATGCCTTCGTAATATGCCATGGTCTCACTGGGACAGTGGATGATCTGCACACCACGCCGGCGTAACTCTTTGAGCACGTCATTGATGCGGGGCGCCAATTCCTGCACCCGGGCTGTCGCGTTCCTTGACCAGTGCCGATCCCACATGTCACAGATCACGGCAGCCGTGCGGAGCGGGTCCCACTTGACTGTGGTTTGAGTCTGGTTCCATTTGTAAGTGCGAAAGTCTTCCTGCGGATCCTCAATTTTATACGGCCCGGTGCCTTCGATTTTGCGCAGTTGGCGCAAATTCATTTCAAATGATTCGTAAGGCGCTGCTTCAGGCTGCGGTCTTGGCGTGATTCCCAAATTGGAGAGTGGGGTCTCGTCCTCGTTTGCCGCCGCTGCGTATAATTCATTTCGCTTGAGTAATTGCCATGCAACAGTTACTTGGGCGGTTTTTGCCAGAAATTCTCTTCGTTTCATAAATTGGTCGTTAAACGGAATGATTAAATTGTTGGACCATTGAATAAGTATCGCCACTCATTTTCGCGTGCCGTACCTCGACGCTTTAACGACGGTTGGCTGAGCTATTTGTATTAGAGAGCGAGGGGCATGTCTTGGAAGTGCGGGCGGAACTGCCTGTTAATTAGGGCGGTGAGTTTTGGCCGTTGAATCCTGCCTCTGGAGATGTTCCCGCGTCTGGTGAAATTCGCAACGTTAACTTGACCTTTACTGTGTACAAAACTGTGTATAAATCGTAGTGAAATCCTGGTAGTGTCCTTCTAGCACCCTAGTGGTTGACTAGTCAATAAACATTGGTATGTTTGACGTGAATTCGGCCTCTTTTGGACCGATTCCGCCTCCAGCCACCATAGAAAAAATTACCAACCAAATTACGCTTCCGGATGGTTCGGTAAATAACGATAAGCCTCAATAAATACTCTTTCAATCACTTACAAGTGTATTTTCGGTGTCGGTTCACTTTACAGGAATCTTTTCCGCCATTTGTAACGTCACCGGACCGATCAAGCCTGACGCCAGCAGCGGTGAATTTGGATCATACTGGCGCCAGGTTGTGAAGGTCAGCCGGCCGGTGGGGCTGGGTTTGCCAGCGAGCAGCCATTGTGGCCATGCGGCGAGCCGGCGGCCATCGCTGCTCCGGTCGGCATCAGACGGTAATTGCTCATCGCCGATGAGCCGGTTTGGCCAAAGGTTGGTGACTTTGACGATCAGATTGTTTGCGCCGGGTGTGGCGGCGGCGGTGATATTCAGGCGGAATGGCGGCTTCCAAAGCACGCCCAGGTTTTTCCCGTTGAGGGAAACCTCGGCAAGATTTTTTACCGTGCCAAGGTCAAGCCAGAGTTCCCGCCCGACACCCAACTGACCATTGGAAATCTGGATTTCTTTTTCATAAGTTGCCGTGCCGGAGAAGTAACGCACCCCCTCGTTCGGGGAGTCGGTCCAGGAAATCAAATTTTCCAGGGTTACGGATGGCGGGGCGCCCCAGTTCGGCGGAAAACTCAAATTCCATTCGCCGGTTACTTCCTGCGGAGCCGGTATGTCCATAGACGTTGCATGCAGAATCGCTCCGCTGGCCATGTGCAGTTCGACGCTGTCATTGCCCCAGGCTTTTACGACCGGTAAACCGTCCGCGGCAATGCTCGTTTCCACAAAAGATGATTGGCCACTTTTGGCACCCGCCGGCAACGTGAGGGTTTGCCCCTCTGGGACGGTCACATGGCCGGGCTGCCGATCAATGGTATAATCTACGCGCAATTCCTTTGCATGCATCATCACAGGGTCACCGCCGAACGCGTCGTTTTCTATCTGAACGATCAATTTGTCGTTTTGCATCAAGCGGGAGAGTATCGTGGTTACGTCGCGTCCATGCGCACTGTCAATGGCGGCATATACTGCATGCTGAATTTTCAGCTTCGATGTGCCAGTTTCAGCGGCAGACATATCTTTGACCGCGACGATGTGGTCCTGGTGGCCGGCAGGGGAGCGGAAGATGACGAAAACTGAGCCGGCGGGATCGAAATTCAACTGGACGGTGGTGCGTCCCTCCGATTCGCTCCAGACTGGCGCAGGTTCAATCATGCCGGTATCGGGATACCACAATTCCGGCACTTTGCCACTTACCCGAAAGGTGCATTCAGCGGCATCTGTCTGTTGCCGTTGATTGGAGATGAAATAAATGTCTGACTCGCCGGCGACGCGATGGATGTAAGACAGGCTTATGCCGGAGGAGGCGCCTTTAAATTCAAAATCGGGCGGCAGATTTTGTTCCGCAAAGATGTCAGCCAGAGATTTTCCCCAGACGAT
>DASXFM010000388.1:0-4199 GCA_036489615.1 Verrucomicrobiia bacterium
CTGGAACGCCGGTGCCCCGCCACTTTACCCATTTATTGAGCCTGGACGCGGTAGAACCGCGCGGTGCCACTGGCACTGTCGGTGGCCGTCTTGACGGTTCCATCACCCGTGATGCTGCTGCCCAAAGTCTGCCAGTTGGGCGCAGTCAGACTGGTGCTGTATTGCACCGTATAACTGTGGCCGCTCTGTGTCGGAATTTGAATCGTCACCGTGCTGCCATTGGCAGTGGCACCGATAGAGAACGTCGTCGCGACCACCGCAGGCGTAAACATGTAGAAGTGGCCATTGACGCTTCCGCCGGCCGAGCCTGACGGAGCGGCAATTTGGAGCGTTTCAACTCCCCCCATGGAAACCACCACTGGCTGGCCATTGTTACCGGTCAACTGTATCCAGTGCCAGGATTGGAAGCCGTTGGCGTTAGGATCGACAAAGTTGCCCAGGAGCTGGGTCGTTTGGTTGGTCGTACCCTGCCCCGCCGTTACCAGGCTCACGGTTGCATTGGTGTATGGAGCTGCACTTGCCAGGCGGCCCCAGATATAATAGTTATTCGTCGGGAACGTGCGGGTGTAATTCATCCACGTTCCAGGCGGCCACCAAGCTAAGTCATAGTCGGAGTTAGTCGTGGGAACACTTTCACCAGGAACGTTTTCGAAAGGCGGTTGTGCACTTGGCCCTTCATTGATGAATTTATCGCGCAGTAGGTCGGAAGTTATTTCCGTGCCGGCGGCATCGGCGGTAACTGAAACTGTCCCCGGCGTATTGCCATCCACCCGGTAGAGGTAGGTTTCACCGGTGACATTGGTGGTGGTATAATCGATACCGTACTCGGCCGTATTGTTTGGATCGCCACCAGGATAGAAGTAATAGCTGTTGGCCGCCCCGAGGGCAGTGGCCGTTTGAATGGAGTTATCAATCCATTGGCCTCCGTTGAAGTCAAATTCGTCAGCTTCAACCGTGAAGTTATTCTGGTTGAAGGTATCAAAGCTATTGGTATAGGTAGCCGTCAGCCCATCCAAATTGGTAACATTGACAACCACTGAGTATACATTGTTGGAGGCGATTGGAAGCGTCACAGTCCAGCCTCCACCGCTAAAGGGCGTAAAGTTCAGTCCGGAGGTAACGGTTACACCGTTTAGGGTTACGCCAATGTCGCTCGTGGGTATGGAAGCGCCTTGAGCCTGCCCGACCACAAGCTCAAAGGTATTAGTCGGCTCATAAGGCGCCGTCGGATAGGAATATAAGAAGATAGGAGTAAGAACCGGCACGACTGGAGTCAATATATAGAAGCCCACATTTGGGGTATCACTGTTAATAATTTGGCCCCGGAAGGTCTGAATCCCACTCGCAATAGTCAGGGTCTGGCGGTTGCCAAATTGATCCACCAAGGGGGCGTAAACAAAATTAGCAAAACCATCATCCGAGAAGGTTGAACTACCAAAGTTGCCGAGCAAATTGGTCGACTGGTTAGGCTGAGTCGGATCACTGGTGACCTGATAGAAGCCAACTTGAGGACCGGAGCCGGAGGTCGCCAGATAGCACCAAACGTTATAAGTTCCAGCCGGGGCAGAAGCGCTTCCGCCGGCGCCAAAGGTCCGGGAATAATTTTGCCAATCCCCGACCGAGTCGAAAGCGACCATTTGTTCCGCGTTCGTATTGCCCTGCGCCAGTGCCGTAACAAATTTTTGTTCTGTTCCGGAGGGAGGATTGGGAGCGGCAAGATTGATAATGGTTGCATCACCGGGACGATAATAACCTTGTGTCCCATTGGTGCGGGTATTTTTGTCCTCATCAATCCCCTGGGTACCGACCAGCCCTTGATAAAGCTCGAATCCGCCATCCGCCAGCGTATTAATAAACGAGCCGCCGGAGAAGTTGAAATCTGAACCTTCGACCACCAGAACAGGGGTCAAAGTATCAAAGCTAGCCGGAGCTGAAGAAACCGCCACGTCGTCGGCGTCTGTCGCGGTGATGACGACAGACTGATAGATGGTATTCGTAGCAAGTGCGAGGAAGACAGTGGCCGAAGGAGTTCCTATGCCACTGACCGTCAAGCCGGGCGAGCCAATAGTGTAAGTAGTAGTCGCCGCTGGAACAGTCGCCCCGAGCGTCGTGGTGGTAGCCGTTACCTGGAAGCTGCTGATGCTCGTGATCGACGAGGTAACCGTGCACGACAAAAATTGATTGGTGCTAAGCGTGACGAAATTCGGCATAATCGAAGCCACTGCCGGGGGCACCGGGGGCGTTAGGAATCCAATATTCGCACCGGAGAAATAGACTGAGCCGGTATCGGTGGCGTTCCGCTGGATAAAGACAGCTTTGAAGGCAGCAGTGACCGCCGCCGCAGGAACCTGAATGATGGCGTTCGTTAAGCCAGCCAGGACAACACCCGTATTCACACCCCCAGTGACCTGCATTTGATTGGTCAGGTTCATGAAGTTCCACGTGTCGAGAATCGGGCTGCTGCAGTTTAAATTGGACAGGGTGCCTGATTCATAGGCTGCAAGCACATGGTTATTCCCATCAAGAAAATCCACTTCAAAATAGAAGCTGTCAGCCCCTGACATAATGTCTTCATGCGCCACATAAGAGGAACCATCAAGCGTTACCTGCGAACCAGGGGCAAATTGTGTTCCAGGAGTAACCGGCACGCTCTCACTCCAGGCGTTGGTGCTGCCGCCAGCCACAAAACTGCCAGTCAGTTTGCCTACATTTGCGCCCGTGTTTGGCATCGGCACAATATTTCGGGTATCAACGGTACAGCCGCCCGTGTTGGGATAGGTTGAATTACTCGAAACGATAGAAGCGCCACTTCCAGAGGCGGTCCAACCCGCTGAACCCTGGATAAAGAATCCATTCGTCAATTGGTCAGCACCGGCAAGGCCAGCGCCGCTAGTGATCGTCATGTAAATCACGTTATTATTGGAAGAAAACATATTGCCGGTGACGCCTGGCGGCAGAACGACTTTGGGATCATTGAAAGCGCCGGAGGTAGCATTGTTGTTCGTAAAGGAGATGTAACCCGGAACACTTACAATGATAGGATTCGTTAGATTATTATAATGGATAAAGGGGAAGAGTTCACCGTTGGTAATACCATAAGGAATGGCAGCCACAGAAAGCGTCAGGTTATTGTCCGGCGAAGGCCAGGCCAGATTATTGACGCAGACATTGGTGTAATTGGGAGAAGGAATGCTGATCGAAAATACACTGTTGGTATCCAAAAGAAGGCCGGTAATGGGATTGGTCTGCGAGCCAACATAGCTATTTGGCCCCATGTTCAGCGTACCGGAGCCAATCAATTGAATGATGCCTGTAGCAAGACCGGGGCTGGACGGCGGGGTACTATTGGTGCTGGCACCCATGACAATAGGTCCCTGGCAATTCATGACACCATTCGAAACCACCAAAATGCCCACAGCCGGCCCTGTGAGGGTAGCGGTAGCTAGAGCAAAAAGCTGACCAGCACCAATCGAAAATGTGGCATTGGGTCCCACCTGAACCATCGCACTGGATACCGCCGTGTTGGCGCCATTGTTATTAGCGAGGTTGTCGGCCATCAAAAGACTATTGGCGGAGATGGTGCCGGTATCGAATTCCAGGAGACCATTGCCACCTTCAGCCGCGCTCGGGTTACCCGATCCGTCCACAGTATGTTCTCCAATAATAAATGAATTGGCTTTGATGTTCACAGGACAGCCATCAAGCAACAGCCAGCCGGTGGTCTGACCGCTTCCTCCGCCGGCGTTGCGAAGCCCGACGGTTATGTTCACGTTGGCATCCGAATCAGCGCCAGTCACACCGCGAATCCTCAAACCGCCGCCCGAGTTCGTCACAATAAATCCATTTTTAAAAGCGGCGATACTGATCGCTCCCGCATTAATAATATTTGTGCCCGACCCAAGGGTAAGTTCTGCCGGATTGCCACTAGCACTGGGACCACCGTTATTTTGAACACCATTGGGCTCGGTGCCGAAATTCGCGAAGCTGGTTGTCAACAAACCGGGACCGCCCTGTGCCGCCGCTGAACCTTCCGTGCCAAGATTCATACTGCCCACCGTGATATTATTGCTATATGCAAAAAACATAGACCCGCCAATCCTGGTCACGAGTCCCCCGCCATTGGTGGAAACACCAAAATTCCCTTTGGGATTGTTATAGATAAAGTTGGTCAAACCAGAGAGGTTAAGATATGCGCTCGG
>DASXFM010000447.1:0-2062 GCA_036489615.1 Verrucomicrobiia bacterium
AACCACCGGGTCTGCCAAAAGAGAATCTTAATCGGTTGCAGTACCGGCATTACATTTATGGCCATCGGGGAGGTCCACCAGGGGCTGCCGCCAAACGGAGCAATAATCGTCGCCGCCGGCCAGTTTGGTTGTGCTTCCGTGCGGGTTTCCCAATGGCTCACTCCCTCAGGAATCACGCGCCAGGTCTCATCAGATTTGATCTCGAGGTTTTGTCCATCAGCCAGGTCAACCCGCAATCCCAAAAGCATTCCCGCCGAAAAAGAGCCATTGTAACAATTGACTGCCAGGACATGGGTGCCGGGCGTCATCAAAGGAGTTAAATCAAAAATAAATAATTCGCGCCATTCGGCTCCCCGTCCCAATTCACGACCGTCGAGGTAAAGCGTGAATTCATTGTCCACGGTCATCACGAGCCGGGCCCCGGTGGCCTTGGCCTGTTTTGGGATTTCAAAAGTTCTCCACAGGAGGCAAACCTGGTCATCGTGCGTCTCCTTCTCCCATATCCACGAACCCAATCCATCGGTCGGGTTCTTATAGAGCGCGTCTTCTGCTGCCGTTTCAGCATTGGTATGGCTGGATACTTCGTTCGTATCCGCTGCGCCCAGCAGCCCGCCCAGAGTGCAGCCGAGCATCAACACCGGAAAAACGGTTATCTTAAAATTAAAATGCCAAAACCGCAGTTTCATCGGGAAAACGTTAGTCATTTATTACTGCTAAAATAGACAATTTAAAAGACTTCAATCAGACCTCCCGCATGATGCCGGCTTAGGGCATCCGGAACTGGAAAAACTGGACCGGCTGATTAGCAGTAATAGGCATCGAATTGGAGAAATTACCATTCGCATCCAGATTGCCGATGCTATTTGTCATCCAATGGATCGGAGCCAACAGACTAGTCGTAGTCAGCCAGGTATAACCAGCGCCCGGCGTTCCGCCGATGCCGGCCAGGATTAGATTGCCGCCTGATACCCTGGGCACGGCCAACTTCGGAAGTTTGGGAGGAACCGGCGCTGTCACCAGCCGCACGTTATCAAAATCCGCTTGAATGGTTGAACTATTGCCAAGAACCGACAGCACGATGCTCAAATCCCCGCTCGCGGAAGCTCCGTTGGTAAAAGTTGCGGAATAGTTTTGCCAGGAATTTTGGATAGCCGGAAGTCCTCCGCCACTAGCCAGGACCGTGCCCGTATTGTTGGCGCCATTGATGAGGGAGATCATTCCATGCGAATTAATCCGATCATGGCGGGATCCAATCGCAACGGTAAGGGTATAAATCGTATTCGCCTGGAGAGTCCCCACGTCCTGATAGATACCGCCCGTCACACTTGAATTGAACATATTGACGTAGCAATACTCGTTCCCATTTGCCGGAGAAGCTAGCGGGGCGTAAATAGTATAATCGGTTCCGCCCGCATTCTGGGAACCGATGTCCGACGCCCCGGCTTCATTGAAGGCCGTCCAACCGGTTGGGACAGTCGTCACCACTCCGCCAGAAGCAGCAACATTAAATTCAAAACTATAATTATTTACAATGCCGGCTTGGGGCGTGGCACTGACCTCTGCGGATTTGCCACTCTCCCCATTGGTATTGACGGCCGAAATCTCGTAATAATAGTTCGTGCCGTCCAACAGACCGCTGTCGGTGTATTCGTTGGAAACGGGCCAGTTGTTGCTCGCTGTGGAAACATTGGCAATATTCGTTTCCTCGCCACTGCTTATCGAACGTTTCACATTATAGGAAATGGCCCCGGGAACCATGCTCCAGGACAGGTTTACTTGTCTGCCGCCCGGAACGGCGGTCACTCCCATCGGAATCGCCGGAACCGCGCCGTTGCCCTCGATGATGGCTGCACTCCAATAGGTGCTGTTAAAAACCACGTCAGGATAATAAAAGCCACCCTGGACCCCGGTCTCAAGGTGCCAATTGTGGAAGGTTGCCGGATTGGCCGTGTTGCTCTCCTGGCCGGGAACCACCACAACTCCACCGCCCAAGGCAGCGTCCCACTGGCCCGGATCATTGCCCGCACCGCCTTCGTAACACTGGAGGTAAATATAATCGCAG
>DASXFM010000496.1:0-38274 GCA_036489615.1 Verrucomicrobiia bacterium
GCGCCGCTCAGCATTTTTTTGAAGAAGCCGCCGCCGGTGCCGGCTTTTTTAAATTGCTCCGTGCGGAGGGCCTTTCGGCAATCAAAGAAGCCCGGCTCTTTTTCGAGCACCTGGTTGTAGAGGGCAATCGCGTAATCGATATTTTCGCGTTGGGCGGCTTCTTGCGCCTTGGTGTAGAGAACTCGCGCTTCGCGCGATATTTCATTGATACTTTTTTCAGCCATGGTTCGTAGTGGTTAAAAAATCACCCTTATTTTAGAAAAAATCAACTCTATCCGTATCGGTTTCGGTTATCCGCACTGTGCCTTTTGTCGCAGGGCATGATCCGCCAGAACCAGCGCCGTCATCGCCTCAACCATGGGTACCGCCCGCGGCAGCACACAGGGGTCGTGGCGCCCGCGGCCCTTGAGTGTGGTATTTTCATAATGAACGTCAACAGTATCCTGCGCGTGCATGACGGTGGCCACGGGTTTGAATCCAACGCGAAAATAGATGGTTTGCCCGTTTGAGATGCCGCCCTGAATGCCGCCGGAATAATTGGAAGTCGTAGTGACCTTGCCGCCGCGCGCGCGGAACGGGTCGTTGTGTTCCCGGCCGGTTAGCAATGTCCCGGCAAAGCCGGAGCCAATTTCGAAACCTTTGGATGCGGGTAGGCTCAACATGGCCTTGGCCAGATCCGCTTCGAGTTTGTCAAAGACAGGTTCGCCCCATCCCGCCGGGACGCCGCGTGCGACGCCTTCCACGATCCCGCCAATGCTGTCGCCGGCGCGCCGCATTTTTTCGACGAGTCGAATCATCTTTTCGGCCACGTTTTCGTCCGGGCAACGCATGATATTGGATTCGATTTGGGCGGACTTTACCTTTTCAGGGTTCACGCTGGCAACGATGCGTTGAGCCTGCTTGACGTAAGAAAGGATTTCCACGCCGTGTCGTTCGCGCAGGATCTTTTTCGCAATGGCGCCGGCGGCCACGCGGCCAATCGTTTCGCGCGCACTGGCCCGGCCGCCGCCCTGCCAATTCCGGATTCCGTATTTGGCGAAATAGGTGAAGTCGGCGTGGGAAGGGCGAAATTTCTTCGCCATTTCGCTGTAGGCTTCCGGCCGGGCGTCCTCGTTTTTCACCCACATGCAAATGGGAGTGCCGAGGGTTTTGCCTTCGAAAGTGCCGGACAAAATCTGTACGGTGTCCAATTCGCGGCGGGGCGACACAATCCTGGATTGGCCGGGACGGCGGCGGTCCAGGTCCGGTTGGATGTCCGCCTCGGTAAGCTTCAGGCGCGGCGGACAGCCATCCACGACCACGCCAACACCTCCGCCATGGGATTCGCCCCAGGTGGTAATGCGGAATAGCTGCCCGAAAGTGTTTGCCATCTTGCAATTGTGAAGGAAAAGGGCGAGGTGGTCAATTTCCTTAGCCAGACAGAGCCCATACTTGCGCTCGTGGTGCGTGGTCCGTGGTGTGTCAAGTATTGGGGTGTCCTCACGGGGCGAAATGATTGTTCCGAAAGCGCCGTGCAGGGCAGGGGCACCCTAAAGGGTGGACATCAAGCCGCTTCAGCGCTTTAACACTTCAACGTTTCAATGCTTTCAGTTACGCTCAAACAATTGCAAATGAATCGCATTGTTGAAAAGTTCGATCACCTGAAAAAGTCAGGCAAAAAGGGTTTTATCGTTTATATCGGCGCTGGAGATCCGGACCTTGCTGCCACGCGCGAATTGGCCCTGGCTTTCGACAAAGCGGGTGTGGATGTTCTGGAACTGGGCGTGCCGTTCAGTGATCCGCTGGCGGATGGTCTGGTGAATCAGTTGGCGGCGCAACGCGGTTTGGAATCGGGAACGACTCCGCCTAAAATCCTGGATACGGTCAAAGCCGTGCGCAAGCAATCGGAGGTCCCGATCGTTCTCTACATTTATTTTAACCTGATTCACAAAGTTGGGATGGAAGAATTTATTAAGGACGCGGCACGCGCAGGTGTGGATGGCTTGCTGGTATTGGATTTGCCACCGGAGGAATCGGACAATTACGAATCCCTGATGAAAAAGGCGGGCCTGTGCAATATTTATCTGGTTGCGCCGACAACGCCTGAAGATCGCATGGCCTTCATCGTCAAGCGCGGCAGTGGCTTTATTTATTACGTCTCGCGCGAAGGTGTCACCGGCATGCAAACGCAAATTGCGGCGAACCTTTCGTCGCAAGTGGCGAAAATCCGGGCGCACACGAAATTGCCGATTGTCGTCGGATTCGGCGTGTCAAATCCTGACCAGGCCAAACTTGTCGCGCAAAATGCGGACGGGGTAGTTGTGGGCAGCGCCGTGGTGAACCAAATTGCTGAATTCGGAAAGTCGAAGACACTGGTGAAACGCACGAGCCAATTTGTTAAGTCGCTTGCGGATGCGGTGAAAGCCGTCTGAGGGTCTGCACACCACGGCCACCACAAAATGCGAAGTGAGGAACGAGTACGAGTACGAGTACGAGCACGAGCACGAGCACGACGAGTAAGAAGATGACAATGGCATATGAGGTCTGAAAAGCCGCAACATCCGCTACAGCGTTGAACTCCAACGACTTAAAGTGCAACATTCCTGCAACAAAGCCGCAACAGGGTTGCAACATTTCTTTGGAAGGCGCAAATTGTGGGGAGATTGCATAGGATTGGCGTCAATAACTAAAGGCGGCCGCACGAATGCACCGTGAATTTAGTTAGAGCCCCGAAAGTTTTTGGGGCTGCTACGCACAATGAATTCAGGCTCAATTGCTGTGCCACCAGGATTTGACGCCGTGGATTGCTTGTTGTGCGATGGTGGGAGTGGTTTCCACAGCTTGACGTAATTGTGGGAAATAGTGGATAGCGAGGCAGAGGAGGACGACAGTGACAACAATCCATACGACGGTATCTACCAGCGCAATAACAGGAAAAGCCCAGCGGGTGCCGCCGAGGCTCCAATAATAAGCGCGCCTGGCGGCTTTCATGGGTCCCACAATGATGCCATAGAGAAGGAACAGAAATATGGCTGCGGCCCAAACGGGCACATCGGCCGGCAGGGCCAGTCCAAAAATCATTCCTGTCGCCAGGAGCGAAATGAAAGCGCAAATCCAAAGCACGGTTGCCGTGCCTTGCAGTACGGAAAGGATGGGCAACGTGAAACCCATTCCCGGATGAGCCGGAGCGCGCGGAGTCCAATAGTTTTGCCAGTTATAGCGCCATTGGTTCGAATGCGCGCGCATTTGCGTCTTCCAGCGGCGAGCCCATTCGCGGCGCGCGCGGCTGTCGGGAAATCCTTTCATGGCTTCGTAATAACCTTCTTTGGCCCGCCGAATAAATTCCTGCGCCGTTGCCGGAGAGCCGGAGGCGGCGGCTTTTTCCTCCGGTGTCACGGCCTCGGGGACGACCAGCGCCAGAACGATGTAAACCATCACGCCCGCGCCCCAAAAGATGACTGACAAGGCAAAGGCCAGTCGGATGAAAGTGGGATCCACGTTGAAGTAGGCGCCGATGCCGTTGCATACGCCGGCCAGCATCGCGCCTTCGGTAATGCGATAAAATCGTTTTGGCTGGCTGCTTTTGACCTGTTCTCGTCCGGGCGCCTCCGGGCCGGTCGCGTTTCCGGGATTCCGAGTGGCGCCCGCCGGCTGAGCAGCGTCCGTTTCGATCGGACCCATCTGCGCGATGACCGCATTTACCTCCTTGGTTTCCACCACGTTTTTATGGCTGGCCAGGAGCGCACGGAATTTCTCTCCGATAGCCCGTTCGATGTCCGAGAGGATTTCATCCCGGTCCGGATTGTTCTGCAGCCGCGCGGCCGCGGTTTCGAGGTAAGCGCGCAGGGTATCGTACCCGCCCTCTTCGAGTTGATATGCGTTGCCACCCAGGTTGATAGTGATGACTTTGTTCATAACAGGTTTCTTTCTCTTCTATTTCTGTCCAAGTTTTTTTACGGTTCCGTTGATTTGGCTCCAATAATCGAGTGTCTCGCGCAAATGATCGCGACCCTTGGCGGTGAGTTGGTAGTATTTGCGGGGCGGCCCGGCCTCTGATTCCTTCCATTCATAATCCAGGAGTCCCTCGCGTCGCATCTTGCTGAGCAGGGGATATAACGTTCCCTCCTGAGTGGCGAATTCTGTTGAGCTGAGCTGCTTTAGAATGTCGGCTGCGTATACCTTTTCCGCCGCAATGATCTGCAGCACGAGAAACTCGAGCAGACCCTTCCTGATCGCGGAAAATTTTTCATTAACATTCATGTCTTCTGGCTTAGCAAGCTACCTTTATTGAAAAAGGTAGCTTGTGGCGATGGGCTAGTCAATAGAAAAAAACAGGAAATTATTCGCGGAATCAAGCGGATGGGCGGAGGGACTCGTCGCGCGGAGGCGCGCTCCGAGCACGCGAGGCGCGTGCGCTCCCCGCGCAGAAAGGGAATTTACGGCGAAAGGCGTTCCAGTTTCCAGGAATTGTCCGGCTGGCGTGTATAACAGAACCGATCGTGCAGACGATTCAGGCGGCCCTGCCAAAATTCAATGCGCTCGGGCTTGAGAACGAATCCACCCCAGTTTGGAGGCAGGGGAATGTCGTTCGGAAATTTCGAGGTCATTTCGTCCCATCGCTTCTCGAGTTCAAGGCGGCTTGAGACCACGTCGCTTTGATTCGAGGCCCAGGCGGCCAGACGGCTGCCGCGCGGACGAGATTTGAAATAGGTTTCAGACTCTGAAACCGGCAATTTGGAAACAGTTCCGGCCACACAAACCTGTCGTTCCAATTCAGGCCAGAAAAACGTCAGTGCGGCATTTGGATTTTCCGTCAGTTCACGGCCTTTGCGGCTGTCGTAATTGGTGTAAAAAATGAAACCACGCTCATCCACGCCTTTGAGCAGGACTGTTCGAGCGGAGGGTATTCCATTTTTATCGGCGGTGGCCAGGACCATGGCATTGACGTCCACAGGCTGATGGCCGAGGAAAGCGTGCCAAAGTTTATACAACGCGATGCTGATTTTACGCCAGCGCGAGCCGCTTTGTTCGCTGGCGGCGCGCGCGAACCATTCCTGAAATTGACCGATGGGATTGGTGTCCAGGTCGGCGCGTTCCAAGCCACCGGCTGAATAGTTTCGCCTGATGTCTGCGAGATTCATGCCGGGCTATTGTGGGACAATCCATGCTTCTTTTAAAGACCTTAACATCGAACATAGAACATCGAACTTCCAACATCGAATGGCAGGATTGGAAAGACCAAATGCGGGAGATCTCTAATTTGGGCAGAGCGGCGGCTCTGCCCTACCGGGTATTACATGGCGCGGAAGGCGGTCAATCCGAGGAGGACGATAAAAATCGCGAAAGCGAGCCGGATGGCGCTGCCGATTTTAATGCGCGCTTCAGTGGCCGTCATCCAGTTTAGAAAATCGCGCAATTTCCAGGGCGTGACGGTAAACCAAATTCCGGCCAGGACCAAAACGTAAGCCCAGATCTGGATGACCAGGAGCCAGGGGGATTGGCCCAAATGGGGCCGGCCGATGTCCACCATCGCCTTGGCCAGGAGTAAAAATACGACCGCAAGGCCGCGCACAGCCAAAAAGTCCTGAACAAAGAAACAGGACAATATTCCGATTGCGGCAAAGATCGTCATCATGGCCGGCTTGAATGCGGAAAAATCGGCGACGGGTTCGACGTTGACGTTCCAGACGAACCAGGCCGTGCCCAGGAGCATAAGGAAGATTCCGGCGGGCAGGTTGCGCGGAAAGCTCCGGACTGACGCGGCGAATTTCTTCGGATTGGCGAAAGCGTAAAGTTGGGGAAGCCCCAGACCGGCGCCGAGCAGAATTGCCAGAAGCGACAGTTTCATTTTAGAAGTTGGCGGTCCGCTCCCTTACGGTTACGGCTTTGTTGAAAGCCGGGTCAGGAACCTTTTTCCAGCTTCGCGAGAAGCTCATCGTTGGTTTTGTGCTTTTTGAGCGCGGCGACGAGAGTCTCCATAGCTTCGACCGGATTGAGGTCGACCATCATGCGGCGCAACTTGCGGACGGCTTCAATCTGTTTGGTGGGGAACAATTTTTCTTCTTTGCGCGTGCCGCTTTTCGGGATGTCAATCGCGGGAAAGAGTCGGCGATCGGAAAGCTTGCGGTCCAGGATCAGTTCCATGTTACCGGTGCCTTTGAATTCCTGAAAAATCAACTCATCCATGCGCGAACCGGTCTCGATGAGCGCCGTTGCGAGAATGGTCAATGAGCCGCCGTTTTCGATTTTCCGCGCGGAGGCGAACATTTTGCGCGGGATTTCCAAGGCGCGGGCGTCCACGCCGCCGGTCATGGTGCGTCCGCTGCCGCCATGAACGCTATTGTAGGCGCGGGCGATGCGGGTAAGCGAATCCATCAGGACAAAAACGTCTTTGCCGCTCTCGACCATGCGGCGGCAACGCTCGATGGTGAACCGGGAAAGACGCACGTGCGTTTCCAGGTCCATGTCATTGGACGAGGCGACGACTTCGGCTTTGACGGAGCGTTGAAAATCGGTGACTTCCTCGGGCCGTTCGTCAATGAGCAGTACGAGCGCAAAGACTTCGGGATGATTGGTCGTAATCGAGTTGCAAATTTGCTTGAGGATGGTGGTCTTGCCCGTGCGGGGCGGGGCCACGATCAATCCGCGGGTGCCTTTTCCAATGGGCGTAACCAAATCAATGACACGCGTCTCGACGACCTCCTGCTTTGTTTCCAAATTGAATTTTTCAATCGGATCAATGGTAGTCAGGTTTTCAAAGCGGACGGCTTTGGTATATTCCTCGAACGGCATTTCGTTGACTTTATCAACGGCCTTGAGTTGCGGACTGGTGCCGCGGTGGGGCGGTTGCGTGGGACCTTCAATAAAACTGCCTTCGCGGAGGAAACTCCGGCGGATGGTGTCCGGCGTGACAAAGATATCGCTGGGCTTGGGATGATAATGGTTCTGTGCGGTCCGCAAAAAGCCGAAGCCTTTTTCGGAAATTTCCAAATAGCCGGAACCATAATTGCCGGATTTCTCGCCGTTGTTTTCTGAACTACTCATATCATGTAAATTCGAAGGCAAATACCCGAAACAGTTTTGAATTTTTGAACTTGGGAAAGCAATCCCGCAACAAACGGAATTCTTAAAACCTTCGACTTTTATTAATTACACTTAAAACGCCTGCCACGCAAGTAATATTTTTGACTGAAAATTGCTTTAAAAAGGGCGCTTTTTTGCCTTCAGGCCGGACTTCGCAAACGTCATATATAGTTTTTGTATAACGTGTTACGTATTGGGTGTTGCGTCCTGTATCTCCTTAGCGCTCGCAAAAACGTAACACCTGCCTGCGAGGATTGACCTTATCCTCCTACTTCAGCTCGCGCTTCGGCAGCCAGGGCCGTGCTCAGGTAGCGTTCGCCGGTGGATGGGGCAATGGTGACGATGAGCTTGCCTTTATTTTCAGGCCGTTTGGCGACCTCAATCGCCGCGACGACATTCGCTCCCGATGATATGCCACACAAAATACCTTCTTCCTTCGCCAGGCGCCGGGCCATGGCAAATGAGTCATCGTTTGAAACCTGAATGGCTTCGGTAATTTGCAAATTTCCGGCTGAATCCTTCAGGTGAAGGTTTTGTGGGATAAAGCCCGCGCCAAGGCCCTGGATTTTGTGGGGACCGGGCTTTAAAGGTTGTCCGGCCAGCGTTTGCGCAATCACTGGGGAATCTTTTGGGTCAACTGCGATGGCGATAAACGAAGGCTTCCGCGGTTTAATCACTTCCACGCAGCCGGTGATAGTGCCGCCAGTGCCAACGCCCGCGACAACAATATCCACGTTGCCGTCGGTATCAGTCCAAATTTCCTCGGCCGTGGTTCGTTTATGGATTTCGACGTTCGCGGGATTATTAAATTGCTGAGGGATCCAGGAATTGGGTGTTTCTTTGGCCAGGGATTCGGCACGCGCAATGGCGCCTTTCATGCCTTCGGCTCCGGGTGTCAAAACCAATTTCGCGCCAAGCATGGCCAGAAGCGTACGCCGTTCGAGGGACATCGTTTCCGGCATCGTCAGGATCAACTTATAACCTTTAGCCGCAGCCACGAAGGCGAGAGCGATTCCGGTATTTCCGCTGGTGGGTTCGACGATAACCGTATCCTTTTTCAGAATGCCGCGGCGTTCGGCATCCTCGATCATGGCCATGCCGATACGATCCTTAACACTGGAAAGCGGATTAAAGAACTCGCATTTGAGAAGGATCGTCGCGGGCAAGCCGGCGGTGACTTTGTTTAATTTGACGAGGGGTGTGCGACCGACGGTTTCAACGATGTTATTGTAGATGCGGCCCATAATTTTATAGCTCTTGGTTAGTTTTGCTAAATGTGTGCCCGACACAACGGGCGGGCAAGCTTTTTCTTATGGCCTTTCCTGAAATGGACAGGACGATGCGGAATGGATTAGCGGATTGATGGATAACTGGATTATTGGGTCCGGCCTTGCGGCGTTGCGCGACGGCGGTGACGACGCGGCCCGAGGGAAAATGCCGCGGACTGACAATCCGAAGCTAGGGGCAGTTTAGCTGCAAGGGCGCCTTAGGCGCGTTCCATGTATTTACCGGTGCGGGTGTCCACTTTGATTTTTTCGCCGGTCTTGATGAAGAGGGGCGCCTGGACCGTGATACCGGTTTCGAGAATAATCGCCTTCTGGACGTTGCCTGAGGAGTCGCCACGAAGGCCTTCAGGCGCATCGGTGACGGTCAGGACGACGCTGGGCGGGATTTCAACGGAAACGGCCTTTTCTTCGACAAAAGTCACGGTGATTTGGCCGTTTTCGACGAGATAATTCGTGGCATCGCCAACGAGTTCGGCAGCCAGTGTAACGGTTTCGTAAGTCTCCGGGTCGGTGAAAACGTAATCGGCGCCGTCCTTGTAGCTGAATTCCATTTTTTTGGAGATCATGGGGACTGGCTCGATTCTTTCGGTGGAGCTGAACCGGACGTCCGCTGATTTGCCTGTGCGAATGCTCCGGAGGGTCGCTTGCACGAAGGCGCGCAGGTTTCCCGGGGTGCGGTGCTGCATGTCCAGGACTACACAAATGTCGCCATTATGACTAATTGCCATTCCACGGCGGAGATCGTTTGCTGTTGCCATAAATAAAAATCAATAGGTTTCGCGCAGAAAATTACCAAACGCGAGCCGGAGAAAATAACAGAAAACAAAGTGAAGGCAAGCAGGATTGGTGGGGAATAGCAAATTCCGATGCGCCTACGTCCACAGCGCGGATTGCCGGGCGTGTTGCGTAGTGCGTCAAGCATCGGGTTGCGATGTCCGACGATTCTTGAGGGAACAGCTTACGCACCACATCGCAATAGTTCGGCAAAAGTTTGAAGATCCAAACGCGATGAATTGGGGGTGACGCGCGGCATGTTGATAACTAAAGGCTTGACTCCCACAATACTTTGGGTCATACTCCGTTGCAACCACAATTAGCAGTGGTTCTATGCGTTGTCCAAAATGCGGTTGCCAGGAAGATAAGGTCGTTGACTCGCGGGCCTCTCGTGAAGGTGCCACGATTCGGAGGCGGCGTGAGTGCGAGACGTGCCATCATCGTTTTACAACTTACGAAGAGGTGGAGCATGAGGGATTGATGGTTATGAAGCGGGATGGCCGGCGCGAGGAATTCTCACGAGACAAGCTCCTGTCTGGAATCAAGAAGGCCTGCCAAAAACGGCCGGTAAGCCTCAAATCGATGGACGAATTGGTGGACCACGTGGTGGCTGCGGTAACGGAAAAATTTGAAAGTGAAGTACCTGGTGAATTTATTGGGAAAATTGTTATGGAAGGATTACGAGGATTGGATGAGGTGGCGTACGTGCGCTTTGCCAGCGTCTACCGCCGTTTTCAGGAAGCGACAGACTTTGTTCAAGAGGTAAAGAAACTCGAAGCCGCAAAATGATTGCCTTAAATTCCAACTGTCTGCTGTTTCGACTGGCCAATGGCGAAAGTGTCCCGTGTTCGGCAGAGATGATTTGCGTTGAAATCGTCGGCAGCCCCGACTTGCGAATCGATCCAGAAATGTTGCGGCACGCTGCGGCGTCGGTTTTTCATTATTTTAAATACGATCTGGATCGTGAGACGGTCACGGTGGGTGAGTTTGCCGGGGCGCTGGAGCGAGTATTGCGCAATCTCGGGTTGACGCTGTATCCAGGGACGCGCGAGCGAGAGGTGTTGGAATCGGACTTAAATTTGTTGGCTCGGGAGTCGGGTGTGAGCCTTGAGTTGTTCTTTTTTCCGCGGTTGCGGGATGAATTGCGCTTTCAACTTCGCCAATCGCCGAGAATGCTGCGATTTCGGGGGTTGCGCGGTTGTGTGAAGCGTCTCGCCCACGCCCGGCGCTGGAGCGCGCGTTGCGAAGCATTGCAGGAGCAAATCGTCGAATATTTGCGCCAGTGCCTGACGGCCGAATCCTGCGATTGTCCCCTGGTGGTGGAATGAGTGAATATGAGCAGGACACTATTTGAAAAAATAGCCGCCCGCGAAATTCCGGCCACGATTGTTTATGAAGATGAACTGGTTCTTGGGATTCGAGATATAAACCCGCAGGCACCCACGCATCTTTTGATTTTCCCTAAAAGAGCGATTCCCCGGATCGCGGCGGCCGGGGCCGAGGACGGAAAAGTCCTGGCTCATTTGCTTCTCAAAGCGGCTGAAATCGCCGAAAAGGCTGGCTTGGCGAAGGATGGCTATCGTTTGGTGATCAATAATGGACTGAATGGGGGCGAAACGATTCCACATCTGCATGTTCACGTCCTGGGCGGGCGGCCGTTGCAATGGCCACCGGGATAAAGTTAATGTGGATTGCCGATTGCCGATTGCGGAATAGGCCAAACTGCCGCCTTGACTGTTTCTGTATCTGTCACGGATTGATGGCATTTCGTTCCATTTAGCCTAAAAACCGCAGGGTATGGCTCCTGGAAATGAATGGGCTGGTTTCAAACTCTGCACACTTTCTGGACGCGAGCGTTTCAGGCGTAGCGATAAGCAGGGCTTCTCTTTATATTTTCACAAGTTGGGAATTGGCCTTATTTATGCTGTGCATGGTTCAGTTCCGGGCTTAGAAAACCTTCCGGAAGGCAGGCACTAACGGAGTCGTGAAAAAGATACTTTTAGTCGAAGATGAACCGATTGCAAAATCGCTCTACCAGAACCGGTTACAGAGTGAAGGCTTTGACGTTTCAGTCACCGGCGACGGTGAAGGGGCGCTGAGCGAGCTTTCCAAAGCCACTGCGGATCTGGTGGTGCTGGACTTGTCGCTGCCCAGGATGAAGGGGGAAGAGGCGGTTAAACAGATCCGCTCCAATGACCTCATGAAGGAAACGCCGGTGCTGATTATTTCGAATGCTTACATGACAGAGATGTCGCAAAAGGCAATCGAATTGGGGGCAACGCGAGGCCTTCTAAAGACGGAATGCACTCCGGCGCGCCTGGTTGAAACCGTTCGCGACCTGCTTGGATTTCGCTCCGCCTTTGATCTCAGCAATTCCCCGGTTAATGACGACAAAACGATCCAGGAGTTTGCGGATGCCGCCGAGAAGGCGCTGGCCGATGAGATGAAGCTCAAGGAGACACGCGAGGAGTTTATCAAAAAGGCGCCGGGCGATATCACGCGAATCCGTGACTTCTGCCGCGCCTACGTTAAAGCGGGCGCGACACCCGCGGCTTCCGAGCCGCTGGGGCACTTGTTTCAGCAAGTGCGTTTCTTTGCGACGCGGGCCGGGTTGTCGGGTTGCGTGCAAATCGCGCTGGTGGCCAACGCTTTTGAAGCGTTGCTCTTCGATGTGCTGTTCAAGCCGGCGAGGGCGACACCTTCAGTTGCACAGACCTTTGCCCAGGCGGTGGACTGCCTGGAACGTTTGTGCCAGTCGAAGGACGGCGGGGTTCGCGAAGTGATTCCCAGGGCCAAAATCCTGGTGGTGGATGATGATGCCGTATGCAATCTGGCGATGGTTGCGGCCCTCAAACGCGCGCATTTCGAACCAGTAAGCGTTGAAGATCCTACGAAGGTCATCCCGATGGCCAAGTCGACGCAGTTTGACATCGTTATGTTGGACATCAATATGCCCAACGTGAACGGATTTGAATTGTGCAAAGGCTTGCGTGCATTGCCTCAATATAAAGACACCCCGGTCATTTTTATCACAGCGAACGCAGACTTTCAGAATCGCGCCCAAAGTATTCTCAGCGGCGGCAACGACCTGATTCCCAAGCCGGTTTCGCCATTGGAATTGGTTTTAAAGGTTACAATGCGCCTGCTCCAGCCGCACCAAGGTTCGCCAACAGAGGGAGCGCACCGTGGAACGGCCCCAAACGGGTCGAATGCAAAAAGTGCACCGCCAGTCGAGACGCGACGGCCCGTGGCGCCCGCTATCGAGGTTGCGCCTGCGGTGCCCATTCCATTAGCGGCAAAACTAGAAACCAAAGAGGCCAAACCGCTTCCGCTCCAAGCACCGAGTCCGGTCATTCCTGAGAAACAAGAATCATCATTTTCGACGGAAATGATCAAAAAAGCCTGGTCGGCCGGGCGCATCGAGACGCCCACGCCGGACGCGAAGGATAAATCCGCCCCGGCTGAAGCGGTCAACGGCGCCAAAATCGGTCCGCTGCCGGAAGCCAAGATAGAATTGCCCAAAATTGAGACAGTGGCAGTAACCGGGGCCAAAACGCCCGGTGATACAGAATCAATTAAATTGGACTCACTTGGCATTTCGATTGGCCCGCTCAAGATGGCCGATGATGAGAAACCAAAACACGTCAACGGGGTTAATAAATCGGAAGAACTTAAAGAAACGAAGATCGAACTCCCCGCAGTTGAATTGACCAAAATCGAGGTTCCCAAGGCCGAAGCTCCAAAAATTGAAGTGCCTAAGGTTGAACTTCCCGACGTTGAATTTCCGAAGACTGAAGTTCCCGAGGTTGAACTTCCCAAGGCCGAAGTTCCACTGGCTGTTCCTGCGCTTGTCCAGGCGGAAGAAGCGAAACCGGAACCCCCGCCCGTACTTCAGCCGGAACCTCAACCAGCGCCGATGTCCGTGCAGGCGGAAACCAAGCTCGTCGAAATGCCGGACGAAGCAGAAAAATCATCTCTTTCACCCAATCCCAAACCGCAACACACAAACACTACTATGGAACCAAACAAAAAACCAACTCTCGACGATGCAGCGCGCGGCGTAGCGCAAATCATCTTTGGAGACGAGAACATCACAGACATGAACGTGCGTCTGACGCGCATTGCCCTGGAACGTTACAACGTGCCCGGGACGCAAAAGCTCGACGACGTGGCCCGTGGCGTGAGCCAAATCATTTTCGGAGACGACAAAGTTTCCGAAATGAATGTTCGCCTCACGCGCATCGCGCTGGAGCGTTACAATGTCGCCGAAGTTCTTAATCTGAATGGCGCAAACGGCACGAAGATGGCGGCGTAATTTCGACCGTTGACGTCGTTACAAATTCGGCTGTGGGATTGGAGGTTAGAGCGCGCTGACGCGACTGTGCCACGCGATTAAGTGGCGTAGCCGCGAATATCAATTCGCTCTGACTTTTTCTTTTGAACTGCCGAGGGGCAATCGTATTGAAATGATCAAGCTTACGCTTGATGCCACGGGTTACACCTCCTGCGCCGGCTCGGCCCCGGGGATTTCGGTGTTGATGATGCGCGCACCGCGTTTGTAGCCATAATAGGCATAGGCCCAGTTGAGCAAAACGGCGATACGGTTGCGAAAGCCTACGAGGAAGATTAAATGGACGAACAGCCACATGAGCCAGGCGGGATAGCCGGAAAGATGGATTTTTCCGACCCACGCGACCGCCGCTGAACGGCCAATGGTGGCCATGGTTCCCTTGTCCACATACTTGAACTGCGGCCCGTGCGCTTTGGCGCCAAAGCGGATATCTCTAGTAACGAGTTCAGCGACGTACCGACCCATTTGCATCGCGGCGGGCGATACGCCGGGCACGGGCTTGCCGTCTTTGCCTATCACCAGGGCCATGTCGCCAATCGCAAAAATTTCCGGGTGACCTGGCAGACTCAGGTTCGCGTTCACTTTTACGCGTCCGGTTTTGTCCAATTCCACACCGAGTTTTCGCGTGACAGGCGCGGCGGAAACACCCGCAGCCCACAAGATGGTTCCTGCCTGAATGACTTCGCCGTTCTCGAGTTCGACCTCGCCGTCGCGAATGTTTTTGACCCGAGTAGAGGTGCGCACGTGGACGCCCAGCGCTTCCAGCTGGCGTTGCGCACTTTGTGAGAGGTCGGGGGGCAAATGGCCGAGCACTGCAGGGCTGCCTTCGATCAGGATAATTTGCGCCTGAGCGGGATCAATGTGACGGAAGTCCCGCCGCAGAACGGTGCGCGCCAATTCGGCAAATGCGCCGGCAAGTTCCACGCCCGTCGGTCCGCCGCCGATGATGACGATCGTCATCAATTTGGAACGTTGTCTCTTTTCCGCGCCGTTTTCGGCCCGCTCAAACGCGAGCAGCACCTTGCTGCGGATGCGCAAAGCGTCGGCGATGGTTTTGAGTCCGGGCGCGAATTGTTCCCATTCGGGATGTCCGAAGTAGGCGTTTTGCGCGCCCAGTGCGAGAACCAGGTAATCGTATTTGAGCGTGTTTTCACGGAAAAAAACTTTTCGTCCCGCCAGGTCGAAATCCAAAACATCGTCCATCAACACCGTGATATCGCTGCGATTTGCGAGGATGGAACGAATGGGTTGGGCAATTTCCGTCGCCGAAAGCCCCGCGGTGGCGACCTGGTAGAGTAATGGCTGAAATAGATGGTGGTTCATTCGGTCCACCAGCGTGACGCGGGTGTCTTCGTTGTGGAAAGATTTGCAGAATTCAAGGCCGCCGAAGCCGCCGCCTAAAACGACGATGTGTTTTTCGTTCACGATACAATGTTCGCGCAAAGCGGAGTAAATTCAATGTTAACAGGTCAGCATAGCTGCCAGGCTTCATGGCGAGCGACGGTGTGCGGCCGCATCGCGAATTGATCAGAGCGGACTAATGTCCGCTGCTACGTTATCGGGCTTTAACGTCCCAGGCGTCGCGGAGGCCATCGCCAATGAAGTTCAATGCGAGGAGGGTCGTTACCAGGATGCCGCCGGGAAAGAGCACCAGCCACCAGTAGATGCGGATGGGATTGATTTGGCCGACGCCTTCGGCGATCAAGGTTCCCCAACTGGCCATGGGTGGTTCAACGCCCATGCCGAGGTAGCTCAGGAAAGATTCGTAGAGAATGACCGCCGGCATGGTCAGGGCGAGATAAGTGATGACAACGCCAAATGTGTTGGGAATGATGTGATGGGCAAGGACCCATCGCGGACCTGCGCCAAGGGCGCGGCTGGCTTCGACAAACGCACGCGTGCGCAATGTCAGGACCTGTCCACGGACAATTCGGGCCATACTGAGCCAGGATATCGCGCCCAACCCGAGGAACAGGAGCACGACGCGTTCGGCGCCGGCCATGGCTGAGGATTGCTCGATGAAATGCACCCGTTTGATTGCTTCGCCGACGGTTGTGACGAGCACGATGACAAAAATGATCGAAGGCTGGGAATAGAGCGTGTCCAGGATCCGCATCATCACGCTGTCAGTCCGCCCTCCGGCATAACCGGAAATCGCACCCCAGAGAACGCCGATGACCAGGCTCACGAGAGTGCCAAATGCGCCGACCAGCAGTGAAATTTGGGCGCCATAAATAACTCGCGAAAAAAGGTCGCGCCCGTGGATGTCGGTGCCGAACCAATACCGCGCATCCGGCGCGAGAAACTGAGCATCTGAAAGCCTGTCCGGGTCGTGGATTTGAGCGAAATTCGCCGGAGCAAGTTTCAACGCTACGGGCCAGGCAACGAGCGCGAGGAGCAACAAGGCGAGATACCATGCGGCGATGACGGCGGAGCGATTTCGTTTGAAACGCATCCAGGCGCGGCGTCCGGGGGACGCGCTTTGGTCGTTGGTTTCACTCATATTTCATCCGCCTTTGCTCGGAGCTACGGCGGACAGGCGCGCTTTCTGTGCCCGGCGCGGGAGGATTGCAATGCATATCATTCATATTTGACGCGTGGGTCCAGGAGGGTGTAAGCAAAGTCCACGAGCAAATTGAGTGCGATAAGCAAAATGGCGTAGAGCAGGGCCAGGCCCACGACCATGGTATAGTCGCGATTGAGCGAACCGTTCACCAGAAAAACTCCAATGCCGGGAATTTGGAAAATGTTTTCCACGATAAACGAGCCGGTCAGCAGGTCCGCGAGCATGGGGCCTGAGTAGGAAACGACGGGCAAAATCGCGATGCGAACGGCGTGCTTGAATAACAATTCATTTTCGCCAAGGCCTTTGGATCGCGCGGCGGTGACGAATTCAGACTGCATCGCGCCTAGCATTCCTTCACGAAAGAGGCGCGCGATTTTTCCAGAGAAAAACAGGCCGAGCGAAATCATCGGCAAAATGGCGTTGAGAGGCGAACCCCAAAGGGCGATTGGCAGGAGTCTAAATTTGATGGAGAAAATCAAAATCAACAGTGGTGCAACCACGAGCGCCGGGACACACACCGCGAGAATGGCGAAAGAATTGCCCAGATAGTCTTCCCATCTGCCGCGCCGGGCCGCCGCGAAAAAACCGATCGGGAGGCCGGTGCCCATTGCAAAGCAAAACGCCAGAGTTCCCAGGGTCATGGAAACGGGCAGACCCTGGACAATGACATCGTTGACCGAGTGATTGCGGTACTTGAGCGACGGTCCGAAGTCGCCATGCGCCAGGGAGTAGACGTACCGGAGGTACTGTTTCCAAATGGGTTCGTCCAGGTGATATTTTGCCAGGAGGTTACGTTCGATTTCGGGGGAGGCGGGCGCGCGTTCGCGGTCGAAGGGTCCTCCGGGCGCGACGTGAACCAGGAAAAACGCCATTGCGCTGATGACCAGCACGAGTGGGATGGCGAAAACCAGCCTGCGCAGAAAATACATCCGCCGCTTATTTATAAGGAAAAAGGAAAAAGGAAAAAGGAAAAAATTTGAGGGCGTTGAAGCGTTGATACGTTAAAACGTTGAAACGGTTTGAATTCGCGCGATTCATTGAGCCCATCCACTCTTAGCTGTGTTGCGTCAGGGATCTTTCCCGTCTCCGCGCAATATTTGACGCAAACGCAGCACGCCGGTCGCCATAAAGCAGTTAATCGTATGGCATCGGTCATTGCGCATTCAACTTGACGCGGTGGGCGGCAGGTTTATTTTCGGATGCATGAGAACGATTTCAGTTTGGATTTGCCTATTGACCATGGCGGTTGTTTTCGCGCCACGCGCGCGCGCCCAGGATGCCGCCACGCAGGCGCAACTCGACAAAATCACTGGAGAAATCCAGGACGTTCAGGACTCGCTGAACTCCCAGGACAAACGCATTAGCGACCTGGAAAAGAAGATCAGCGACCTGGGGGAAAAGCTCAATACACCGGCCGGGAATGATTTCGCAAGCGCGGATGATCTTAAAAAGCTGGCTGAGCAGGTCCAGGAAATTGACAAAAAGCGCCAGCAGGATAACCAGAAGATTTTGGACGCTTTGGAAAAACTTAGCCATGGCGGTGGTTTCCACAGGTCCGCTCAGGACAATCCTGTCAACGCAACCCCAAATTCGAGCCCCAGTGACAATGCGTCACCGGTAAACAACGGTGGCCCGCAGAACGGTTTTGAATACACGATCGCTCCGGGCAACAGCTTGACGGCCATCGTGAAGGCGTACCGCGCGCAGGGCGTCAAAGTGACGGTGGATGAGGTTCTCAAGGCTAACCCGGGATTGAACCCAAACAAAATGATCGTCGGGAAGAAAATTTTTATTCCAGCTTCGCAGTAGTCGATGAAGCAATTCGATTTTCTCGTCCTGGGCAGCGGTATCGCCGGGCTCTCGTTTGCGCTGAAAGCGGCGCCACATGGGCGCGTGGCCATCGTTACAAAAAAGAATCGCGCCGAATCGAACACCAATTACGCCCAGGGCGGCATCGCGGCGGTTACGGGCAAGGATGACTCGTTTGAATTGCACGTGCGGGATACCCTCGAAGCGGGCGCCGGGTTGTGCAAAGAAAAAGTCGTCAGGACCATTGTCGAAGAAGGGCCGGCGCGCATCCAGGAACTGATCGAATTCGGGATGAAGTTTTCCGAGTCGGAAAATCGGGCCGATGACGGATCCCGGGAGCTGGATTTAGGAAGGGAAGGGGGGCATTCGCGGCGGCGCATCCTGCACGCCAGGGACATGACGGGCCATGAAATTGAGAGCGCGCTGCTTAATGCCATTTCCAAAGAGCCGAATATTTCCATTTTTGAAAACCATCTCGCGATTGATTTAATACCGAGCCGGAAATTTGGCATTCATGACAGCAACCGCTGCCTGGGCGCCTATGTGTTTGACAAGAAAAGCAATCGCGTAGAAACGTTTTCCGCGCCCGTCACGCTGCTGGCTACCGGCGGGTGCGGCAAGGTTTATCTCTACACGACCAATCCGGACATCGCGACGGGCGATGGCGTTGCCATGGCGTATCGCGCGGGCGCCAGCATCGCGAACATGGAGTTTGTCCAGTTTCATCCGACGTGCCTGTATCATCCGAAGGCAAAATCTTTTCTCATCAGCGAAGCGGTTCGCGGTGAGGGCGCGGTTTTGAAAAACCTGGAAGGTGTGGAGTTCATGGACGGAGCGCATCCGATGAAATCGCTGGCGCCGCGAGACATTGTAGCGCGGGCAATTGACAGCGAGATGAAACGAACCGGCGCGGATTGCGTATTGCTGGACGTGACGCACAAACCGGCGGCGTTCATTATCGAACGCTTTCCGAATATTTATCAAACGTGCATGGGCTATGGTTTGGATATTACGAAGGAGCCGATTCCCGTGGTGCCGGCGGCCCATTATCAATGCGGCGGGGTGGTGACCAATGTGGATGGCGAGACGGACATTCCGGGGCTTTATGCCGTGGGCGAAGCGGCTTGCACCGG
Source organism: Verrucomicrobiia bacterium (assembly GCA_036489615.1). Taxonomy (GTDB): domain Bacteria; phylum Verrucomicrobiota; class Verrucomicrobiia; order Limisphaerales; family UBA11358; genus UBA11358. The sequence continues at coordinate 18,982 of DASXFM010000496.1, forward strand.
GTTGCACGGCGCGAATCGGCTGGCGAGTAATTCGCTTTTAGAGGCGCTGGTGTGCGCGCATCGGGCCGTGCAAAAGGCGGTCTGCGAGCCGCCGATCGCCGAGCGGTTTTCAATTCCGGCGTGGCAGTCCGGAAATGCGACCAATGCCGATGAGTTGGTGGTGGTTTCGCATAATTGGGACGAAATCCGGCGGCTCATGTGGGACTACGTGGGCATCGTGCGCACCAACAAACGGCTGGAACGGGCGCAAAAACGAATTGCGAATTTGCAGGAGGAAATCCGGGAATATTACTGGAACTTTATTGTGACGAGCGATTTGCTGGAATTGCGCAACATCGCGACGGTGGCGGAATTGATTGTGGATTGCGCGTTGTCGCGTCCGGAAAGCCGCGGGTTGCACTACAATTTAGATTATCCGGAGGCGAAACCCGATTGGGCGCAGAGGGATTCAATTGTCAGACGTTGAAGCGTTGAAATGTTGAAACGTTGCAACGGCTTCGGCGGCACTGGCTGCTCGTTTTATCTCACTACCGGCCTGGCGCGCCATCCCTGCCACGTTGGAAAATAAGTTGATTTTTCCCCTATTGCTTTTAGACTTTTGAAATGGAACATTCGCAAATTGCGCAGTATATCCCGGTCCTGATCCTTTTGGTTGTGGCCATTGGCTTTGCCGCCGGGGTGCTGGTTATGTCGGTTTTGATAGGATTTCGCAGCAAGCACACGCGCGCCAAGGACACCGCCTACGAATGCGGCAAGGACCCTATCGGCGAAGGCGGGGCGCGATTCTCGGTGAAATTCTACCTGGTGGCGATGCTCTTCATCCTGTTCGATATTGAAGTGGTTTTCCTTTATCCGTGGGCGGTGGTCTATCGGCAAATGCTGGCCGATCACGCCACGCGCAACCTGATATTTGGGTCAATGATTTCGTTTATCGTGATTTTGTTTGCCGGTTATCTTTACGCGCTCCAGAAAAAAGCGTTTGATTGGAAGAGTTAATGGCGCGTTAAAACGTTGAATCGGTGGCGGAGATTAGGACTGACGTGTCACGGCGGTTTTCGGCCTCAAGTTTAAACCCATGATCAAATTTGGCACTTCCGGCTGGCGCGACATCATTGCCCGCGAGTTCACGTTCGAAAACGTCCGGTTGGCGACGCAGGGAATCGCCGACTATCTCAAAACCGCAAATCTTCGAGGCAAGACGGTCATTCTTGGTTACGACACGCGTTTTTTGGGCAAGGAGTTTGCGCTGGCGTGCGCGGAAGTTCTGGCGGCGAATGGTTTCGAGCCCTTGCTTTGTAATCGGGACACTCCGACGCCTGTCATCGCTTACGCCATCCGCCATCGGAAGGCCATTGGTGGAATCAATTTTACGGCCAGCCACAATCCGCCGGAGTATCAAGGGCTGAAATTCTCGACGAGCAACGGGGCGCCGGCCACGCCCGAAGTCACGAGCCAAATCGAGGCCAATATCGCCAGGCGCGAGTCCGAGAAATTTGCTTTCAAGGGAGTGGTCATTGGGACGTATCAGTGCAAGACGTTTAATCCGCAGCCGGATTATTTCAAACAGATTCACAAGCTCATCGGGTTTGCGGTCCTGAAAAAGGCGCGGCTCAAAGTGGCTGTGGATTTAAGCTACGGCACCGGGCATGGTTATTTGGATAAATTGCTGCAGGATGCCGGCGCAAAAACAACCCTGTTTCATAACGAGCTCAATCCGCTTTTTGGAGGGCATCATCCCGAACCCAACGCCGAGAACATGCGTGACGTGAGCAAATTTGTCCGCGCCGGAAAAGCCCAAATCGGATTGGGGCTGGACGGCGATGCCGACCGTTTTGGCATTGTTGACAAGGACGGGACCTGGCTGACGCCAAACCAAGTCCTGGCTCTGGCGCTGTATCATTTGAAGAAGAACCGTGGCTGGACCGGTGCGGTAGTGCGCACGGTTCCCACAAGCCACCAGGTGGATGCTGTGGCAGAGTTGCTCGGGGTGAAGGTCCACGAAACGCCCGTCGGTTTTAAATACATTGGCGCGCTGATGGAGAGCGAACCGATTATTGTTGGGGGCGAGGAATCCGGCGGCTTGAGTGTGAAGGGCCATGTTCCGGAAAAGGACGGCATCCTCGCGTGCCTGCTGATGGCGGAATTAGTCGCGACAGAAAAAAAGTCGCTCGGTCAAATTCTCAAGGAACTTTCAAAGACAATTGGCAACTTTTATACCGACCGCATCAACATTAGTTTCGCGCCGGAGAAGAAGGATGCGTTGTTGTCGAAGCTTGGCAGCGGGTTGCGAACGATTGGCGAGTTCAAGGTTGAAAAATTTATCACGACGGATGGTTTCAAATTTCTTTTGCCGGATCGCGAATGGGTTGCCTTTCGAGCCAGTGGGACCGAGCCGTTGATACGGTGTTACATTGAGGCCAGGTCAAAGGGGAATTTTAAGAAGCTTGAAGCGGCGTGCCGGCAGATTCTTGCCTGAAAGACAGAGGCGGGCAATATTCGCGGAAATAGTCGGTACCGCGACCACCTTTCCCATGAATCGCCTGATCTTCTCTTTTGAACGACTCGCCCTCACCCCGGCCCTCTCCCGCTGGGAGAGGGAGAATCGTCGCCAGTTGATTTGAAATAACCAGCGACCGAATAGGCTGAACGATCAACCGCCGTGTGTGCGAATACAAAAGCCGGGCTTAACCGGCTTTTTTGACCGCTTGAACCACTTTTTGCGCGGCGTCGGCCATGGAATCTCCGGTAATGATAGCTACGCCGGATTCGGCGAGGGTTTTTTTCCCGGCAGCGACGTTATTGCCCTCGAGGCGGACGACCAACGGGATCCGCAAGTGGGTTTCCTTGACAGCGGCGACAATGCCTGTAGCAATGACGTTGCAGTCCATGATTCCTCCGAAAATGTTGACCATGATGCCCTTCACATTGGGGTCGCTCATGATAATTTTGAACGCCTCGGTGACTTGCTCCTTGCTCGCGCCGCCGCCGACGTCAAGGAAGTTGGCGGGCATGCCGCCGAAGTGCTGGATGATGTCCATGGTCGCCATGGCCAGGCCGGCGCCGTTTACGAGGCATGCGATGTTTCCATCCAGTTTGATGTAGTTAAGATTGAATTTGCTGGCTTCAATCTCCAGCGGCGCTTCCTCATTTAAGTCGCGCATCTCCTGGATGTCCTTGTGACGATACAAGGCGTTGTCGTCCAGCGAAATCTTGGAGTCCAACGCCATAACAGTTTCCTTGCCGTCGCGCAATTCGACAACGGCCAAAGGATTCAATTCGAGGAGCGAAGCGTCGCATTCCCACCAGGTTTTAAAGACGGCGATGACGAGTTTGACGGCAGCGTTGAACAAATCACCTTTGAGGCCAAGCGCATTAGCAATCTTGCGCGCCTGATACGGCATGATACCCACAGCTGGATCGACCCATTCCTTGAAGATTTTTTCCGGTGTTTTAGCGGCCACTTCTTCGATATCCATGCCGCCTTCAGTGCTGGCCATGATGAGCGGACGGCCCACGGCGCGGTCCAACAATACGGCCAGATAAAATTCTTTTTTGATCTTTGCGCCTTCGGAAATCAGGAGAGTTTGGACGAGGCGGCCATCGGCCCCGGTCTGTTTCGTTACCAGGATATTACCGAGCATCTTTTCGGCAAACGAAACGGCTTCATCCACCGATGAGGCGAGTTTGACACCACCCTGGAAACCACTTTTAAAGGTTCCTTTGCCCCGGCCGCCGGCGTGGATTTGAGATTTAACGACTACCTTGGCGCTTCCGCTGGCGGCGATTTTTTCAGCGGCCGGCCGGACTTCGGCGAATGATTTGGCCGGGATTTCCAGCGGGACGGCTACGCCGTATTTTGCGAGCAATTGTTTAGCCTGGTATTCGTGAATATTCATGTCAAATAGCAGGGGATTAAAGACGATTGAGGTGGAAAGGTCAAATGTGCAGTTGCGCGAGGAGAGATTGCAATTTGTGTTACGTGGTGCGTAGTCCGTCATGAATGATTGAACGTCGTCCGGTGATACTTGACGGAATACCGAACACGAAATCCAAGAAAGTCGTGGGACGTCTCAGTCTTTTAGATGCACAAATGGGATGACGATAAGCGTCACCCCTTTTCGGCGGTGATGTAGACGCGGTTTTGGACTTCGCGGAAGCTGTGGAGGAAGAGGTCGTTGTCGCTGACGGCTTTTTCGACGAGTTGCTTGAGCAAAAACATTTCGGAACTGTTGATGACCGCGTGGACGCTGTGCTTGAAAGCTTCCATGGGGGTGAACGTTTGAAAGGAATCGCCCAGGAGAATGATGGTCGCGTGCCGGCGCTGATTGACGGGCATGGTTTGCAACGCCCTCAGGGCCTGATTTTCTTCGATGGTGTGGGCGCCGAAGAGTTCCTCGATGACCACAACTTGATAATGGACCTGGGTAAAGCGGGTGAGAAAATCGCTGTGTGTTGCGGCGGTATGAACCTTGTAGCCTAATTCACCCAGCGTGGTTTTGGCGGTTTCAAGCCATTCGGGCGTGGAAAAGGCAATGAGGGCCGGCTTATCGCCTGTGCTGATGAAATCGAACGAGTTTTCCATAGGTTACGCTTTCAGTTTCAGGCCGCCGACGGAGGAGGCGTTTTCGTTTCCCTTCATGCGGAGCGTGCCGGCAGTGGCGCTTAATTCTCCGCGCTGCTTTTTGATATTGTCGATGCCACGGGCGACGACGCTTCGTTTTGAGCAATATAAGAGGGCGGTTTCCTCGGTGATGATGCCCCCGTCATAGGCTTCGAGGCAGGCGTTGTCGAAGGTCCGCCAGCCGTAGGTGTAGCTGGCCTCGGTAATTTCGTAAAATGTTTTGCCTTCAGATTCACCCATGCGGATGGATTCCTGGGTACGCAAATTCGACCCCATGATTTCGATTAGGGCCGTTCGGCCGCCGCCGACTTTTGGGGCCAGCCGCTGGCTGACGACCCAGCGCAAGGTATCGGAGAGGCGGATCCTTACTTGTTCCTGTTCCTCAGGCTCAAACATACCGAGGATACGATTGATGGTTTCGCCGGCATTGATGGTGTGGAGGGTGCTCAAAACCAAATGCCCGGTTTCCGCCGCGCTCAAGGCAATTTTGACCGTTTCACGGTCACGCATTTCGCCCACGAGAATGACTTTGGGCGCTTGACGCAAAGCGGCGCGGAGGCCGTTGGCGTAGGAATCAAAATCCACCCCCAACTCGCGCTGGTTGAACGTCGCCTTCTGGTGCGAGTGCACATATTCCACGGGATCTTCGAGCGTGACGATGTGGGCCGCTTTGGAGAGGTTGATGTCGTTGAGAATCGCCGCCAGAGTCGTGGTTTTGCCCGAGCCGGTTGCGCCGGTGATCAGCACCAGGCCGGTTTTTTCCGTGGGAATTTCCTTAAAAACATCCGAAAAATTGAGTTTTTCCAGGGTAGGAATGATGGTGTTCAATTGGCGGCAAACCATGGAAAAATTCCCGCGCTGCGAGAATACATTCACACGAAAACGTGCCTGGTCAGAGAGGGCGTAAGACGTATCGCACGAGCCGTGGCGCAGCAGATCTTCAATCTGCCACATATTGTCGCCGATGATGTTGAGCGCGATGAGTTCGATTTGAAACGGCGTGAGTTTTTCGACGGGAGGGTCTAAAACGACCGGCTTTAGTTCGCCGTAGGATTCCACCTGGGGCGGGCGATCCACGGTGAAGTTTAAATCCGAAACCTCCTTCTGCGATGCGAGCATCGTAGTCAGGATCTGGTCCAATTCTGGTCTCCGCATAAATTAAAGCGAGTCTTCATCATCCGGCGGATGCGCGAGCAGCGGCCGGAATTTTTTCTTGTCCATGGCCTTGTCGTAGGCGTCTTCGGGGGTAATCCGTTTCATCCGCAAATGCTCCATGATATGGTCGTCCATGGGCTGGTTACCCAGTTTTTTGCCGACCTGGATCATACCCTGAATTTGGTGGGTCTTGCCTTCGCGGACAAGGTTTGCCACGGCGGTGTTGAACACGAGAATTTCAAATGCCGCCACGCGTCCTTTCTTATCAATTCGTTTGAACAGCGTCTGGGCGACGATTCCTTTTAATGCTTCGGAAAGGGTTTGGCGGACTTTATTTTGCTGGTCGGCCGGAAAAACGTCGATGATACGGTCCACGGTTTTGGCCGCGCTTTGGGTGTGCAGCGTGCCGAAAACCAAGTGACCCGTGGCCGCCGCGGTAATGGCGAGTTCGATTGTTTCAAGGTCGCGCATTTCGCCGACCAAAATGATGTCCGGGTCTTCGCGCAGGGCGCCGCGCAATGCCGAGGAAAACGACTTGGTATGAATACCTGTCTCACGATGGTTCACGAGGCAGTTTTTGCTTTCGTGCACAAATTCGATCGGGTCTTCAATTGTGATGATGTGGTCTTTGCGGTTCTTATTCGCGTAATCCATCATCGCCGCGAGGGTGGTGGATTTTCCGGAACCGGTGGGGCCGGTGACGACCACGAGTCCACGGTGCAGCATGCAAAATTTCTTGAAGACGGCGGGCAGGGGAGCATCGAGTTTTTCGAAGTCCTCGAATGAAAGCACGCGGCTGGGAATCTGGCGGAAGACCGCGGCGACGCCGTTGCGCTGGTTGAAGAAATTGACACGGAACCGGGAAATCTTGGGGATCTCATAACCGAAATCGACGTCGCCGGTTTCCTCGAACTGTTTGATTTTGTAATCGGGCGCGATTTCGTAGAGCATCGCCTTGAGCGAATCGCTTTCCAGGGGCGGATAATCCACGCGCTGCAGCTCGCCGTTGATTCGGAGCATGGGCGGGTTGCCCGCCGCCATGTGGAGGTCGGACGCCTTCTGTTCAAACATCAAATTGAAAAACGCATCTATTTTGGCCATAATTGCCTGCTTTGTAACGGCCTCTATAGCCACTATCGTGCCGAATGTGTAAGAAACTCGCAGAAATTATCCGGAATGAAATTGTTGCCGGAAGCGGCGCGGTGCCATTTGTTCGCTTCATGGAACTGGCGCTTTATTGTCCAAATCTTGGATATTATGAGGCAAAAAGAGACAGTGTGGGCCGGCGCGGGGATTTTTACACGAGTGTCAGCGTCGGGAACCTGTTTGGACAAATGCTCGCGTTCCAGTTTGCGGAATGGCTTGAAGAGATCAAAGCGCCGGGCCGGCGGCTGCAAATTGTCGAGGCCGGCGCCCATGACGGGCAATTGGCCTGGGATATTTTGACGTGGGTTCAATTAAACCGGCCCGCTTTGTTCGAGGAACTTGAATACTCCATTTTGGAACCGTCGGCTCATCGGCGCGAGTGGCAGCGCGATACCCTGGAGTGTTTTGCGGGGAAAATTTGGTGGATCCCCGGGATCGAAACCGTGACGCCTGCGAGTGTCACGGGCGTCATTTTCTCCAATGAGTTGCTCGACGCATTTCCGGTTCGGCGCCTGGGCTGGGATGCGAACGGGAAAAAATGGTTTGAGTGGGGAGTGGCGATGGACGGCGAAAAACTGGCCTGGACGAAATTGGAATTGGTTGGCGATGACCTTCCGCTGGCTGATGTGCCTCGGCCGTTGCTGGACGCTCTTCCCGATAATTTTACGACCGAAATCAATCCCGCTGCCGCGGACTGGTGGCGCCGGGCCGCGGGCAGTTTGAATCGCGGAAAGTTGATGACGGCTGATTACGGGCTGGACGGGGAGGATTTTTTTGTGCCATCGCGCGTGAATGGGACGTTACGCGGATATCACCGGCATCATTTTGCCGACGACCTGCTGGCCAACGTCGGAGAACAGGACCTGACGGCCCATGTGAATTTTTCGGAAATCCAGCGAGCGGGTGAGAGCGGGGGATTAGCGACGGAATTTTCTTCGACGCAGGCGAGGTTTCTGGCGCGCATTTTGGAGAAAACTTTGAAAGATAAAAACTTCGGCGAATGGACGCCCGCGCGCGGACGACAGTTTCAAACGCTGACTCATCCGGAACATTTGGGGCGGGCGTTCCGGGTGCTGGTGCAATCGCGTTAGGCGGGCAGCCTGTTAAACCAAAATCTTGCCGAGGATGAGCGAGAGGAAAAAATTGGAAATCAGAATCGTGATCGATGAGTAGACCACGGCTTCAGTGGTGGCGCGGCCCACGCCTTCCGCCCCGAGCCCGCACGTCAGGCCTTTGTAACAGCCAATCATTGAAATAATTCCTCCGTAAATGAATGACTTGATCAGGCCGATGATCAAATCTGTAATGTGCGTGAAGTGCAGCATGTTGTACCAGGAATAAACCGGGTCGATGCCAAACTCGTAAGTGCCGACCAAATAACTCGCGCCGATGCCAAGAACGATGGCTTCGACCATGAGGACGGGCATGGCAATGAAGGCCGCCACCATTCGCGGCACGACCAGGTAATCCACAGGATGGGTCGCCAGCGTCCGCAAAGCGTCGATTTGTTCGGTCACGCGCATCGTGCCGATTTCGGCGGTCATGGCCGCGCCGACGCGCCCGGCGACCATCAGCGCCGTCAACACGGGGCCAAGTTCGCTGCACATCGAGACGCCGACGACCGCGAGGGTGGCCGTGTCCATTTTGACCTTGTGAAATTGGAAATAGGTTTCGACGCCAAACACCATGCCCGTGAATGCTCCCGTGATGAGGACGACCGGTTGCGATTTGACGCCAATGAAATAGATTTGATAAAGCAGTTCGTCGGCAGAGAACTTCCACTTAAGAAGCGAGCCCAGGGCCTCCCGCGCCAGCAAACAGATCTGTCCCAGCCCCGTCAGGTTGTCCTCGATACGCCTCCGGTAGGAATCAATGCTCATCCTCGCAAAAATAACAATGCCGGCGGAATTTGGCGAGTCTTGGGTTTGCCGATGGCGGCACGGGCTCATCTTCGCACTGTTCCTGGTAGGGACGGCGCGCTGCGCTTTCGGCGTCGCGTTATGGCAAGTGGCGCTGCCACCGGCGCAACGAACGTAGTGGGACGTTGGACCATCCCGCATTGCGGGATTCCGCCCGGTATACGGGCGGCGACGGCGCAGCGCGCCATCCCTACCATCGCCAAAAACCAGGCTTCGTTTCCAAAATTTTGGGTATAGGCAAGGCAACGAGAAACGAAGCCGAAAATGGGTCAAAAACAGCGTTTTTATTGGTGTTTTTGAAGATTTTTTCGTTTCCCGGGAGGATGATGGGTTCTGGGGAAATGCTATATATTTTTCATTAGTGTTTGGAAGGACATTTGGTTTGCCCGGACCAGCATGAATGGGAGGCCGTTTTTCTGTAAACAGGCAAAGCGAAGTCCATTCGGGAGAAAGATATCTGCCTTGATACGGCAAAAGCCGTTGTCCCGGGTGTGCATATTTTGATATATTCAATTAATAATGACGACCTGGACGCTGAATTGGCGCCATCTTTCAATCATGCCTCGAGCAATCACTTTGATTGCGGCGGGCGTGATGTGGTTTTCGCCATTGCCGCCTGCTGAAGCAGCCATCCAAAACAAGGCACCGGCGGCGCCAAAAGTACTTGCTCGCAGCGCATTGCTCGTGGATGCGGCCAGCGGGAGGGTTTTATTCGAGCGCAATCCTAATGAGGCCCTGCCGCCGGCCAGCACGACCAAGTTGTTGACGGCGCTTTTGGTCTATGAACGGACCGAACTCAAGGGCGAGGTGGTGGTCCAAAGAGGGGACACGCTTGTTGAGCCCAGCCACATTCCATTGCGACCGGGGGAAACGGTTGCGGTTAAAACACTCGTGAAGTCCCTCCTGATTGGTTCGGATAATGATTCCGCCATGGCATTGGCGCGTTATACGGGTGGCTCGGTGGAAAAATTTGTTGCGATGATGAATGCACGCGCGCGCAAATTGGGCTGCACCGGGAGCTTGTTCAAAACGCCGAACGGACTGCCTGCGCCAGGCCAGGTAACGACGGCCTCCGACTTGTTGAAGATCTTTCAGGCGGCGATCGCGGTGCCGGAACTGCGCGAGATTTGCAGTACGCGATCCCTGACGCTCAAGACGGCCGTGGGGGTCCAAACGATCAGGAATCATAACAAGCTCCTGGGCGTGTATCCGGGGATGGGGCCGGCCAAGACGGGTTGGACCTTCGATTCCAAACATACTTATGCTGCGTCAGCCACGCGCTACGGCCATGAATTACATTTGATTTTGTTGCACAGCGCCAACTCCTGGACTGACGCCAAAATGCTGTTTGATTTCGGTTTCGAGCAACTCCGCCGGGAAGGCTCCAGGAAGAATTAGGTTACGGCATTTGCCTGAATTGCCCTTCGATTCTGGATCTGCAATAATTTGCAAGATGAGTGGCCGGGGAAAACGCTTCCTGAAAATTGCGACGATATTGGTCGCGCTGGTTGGATTGATCGCAGCGGGATTGTTTTTATTTCCGCAAACGTTCCTGTGCGTGGACAGCGGCCCGGTCAAAGCCGACATGATCATTGTCCTGGGCGGCGGCGCGCATGAACGGCCTGAATATGCCGCCAAACTCTTTCTTGACCATGCCGCGCCGCGAATCCTCATCAGCGGCCTGGGCGACGACGAGATCAACCGCCGTATTTTAGTCAGAGCCGGCGTGCCCGCCCGCGACATCACGGTTGAGAACAAATCCAAGACCACCCGTGAAAATGCCCGTTTTTGCGTTCCACTGTTGCGGGCGGAAAAGGTCCGCAGCGCCATTATCGTTACGTCGTGGTATCATTCGCGGCGGGCGCTGAAGACCTTTGAGCATTTTGCGCCGGGGATAAAATTTTATTCGCGGCCATCCTATTACCAATACAAACACACCCATTGGAGCCGGGATTTTTCGCGGCGGGTTTACTGGGAATACATCAAACTGCCGGGCTACTGGGTCGGGTATGGAGTTTGGCCGTTGTAGCGGGGCAAATACAACGCTACCGTTGTCAATATATTACGTTGTCACTGCCGTTCGATAATGGCGGGTAGCGAGGGTCGATTCCGACCCTCAGGGCGATTGGACACGATAGAAACGTTGCAAATAACCCGACGCCGATGGATCGTCGAATCGAAATTGGCCGGGAGCGACTTCAGTAACTCCGCCAAGCACATTCCAAACGGGTGTCGAAATATTTGTCGTGCCCAATGTTGTGAAGACGGCGCCGGGAGTGTTGGTGAAAGAAAATTGGAATGAACCATCCGGCAGATGGAGTGGATCGGTCAGAATAATGGCGGTTGGCGTCGGAGCGATTAAGACCATGCTGGAAGAGCTTTGAATGCCATTCACAAATACCGTGGCCATTGCCCATCCGGGCGGAAAATTGGTCACTGGCGCAGAGACAAATGAATTTGGGGACCAGCCCGTTGACGTCAGGAAAACCGTTTGTTCATTTGCCAGACTATGCAATTGAACCAAGGGAAAATCAGATGGCGAATCCTGGGCGCCATTTCCTCCGGAACCTTCGGAAAGATCACGGAACAGAAAGCCATTGACGGCCAGGCTGCCTCCCAGGTCCAGCGTTGATGCGGTGGAACTGATGGCCGGCTTCCGCGGCACGGAGTCGTTCAGTCCAGTATCGAAGACCTCGATGTCCTGGATGGGAGCACCAACCCAGGCAAGACCGTTCCCGGCAACCAGCACACGACCATCCGGCAGCAATGTGGCGTGATCAGTGTCCCCGCCTTCAAACATGCTTGCAGTGCCGGTCCAGCGGCCAGATGCAGGATCGTAAAATTCAGCGCCGTTGTTATCCACCAAAATAGGGTTCCCGAAAATTGAAACGCCAGGCACCACACCTCCGGTCACCAAAACCATGCCATTGGGCAGCAATGTCGCAGTGTGGAAAGCCCGATCACTGTTCATCGATCCGGTCGGCGTCAGCGTTCCAGTGTTGGGATCAAATAATTCGGCATCCGAAAGTGAAAGGGAACCGTCCTGGTTCAATCCTCCGGCGATCAACACCTTTCCGTTTGGCAACAGCGTGGCGGTATGCCCCTGACGATATTCCCGCATGGAATAAGGTCCCCACGTCCATTTGCCGGTGGCCGGATTGTATAATTCAACACTGTCCAATTCGTTGGCCCCGTCGATTCCTCCTGCAACCAGCACTCGCCCGTCCGGAAGCAGCGTGGCCGTATTCAAGGCGCGCGGCGTTTCCAAATTACCTGTTTGGCTCCAGATTTGAGTCACTGGATTGTAGAGAAAACAATTACTGCTCACGCCGAAGGTCTGCAGGTTGGTGAAGCCGCCGGCAATAAGGACCTGGCCATTTTGAAGCAGTGTTAATGTGGAGGCAAGCAAACCGGATGGCATTGCGCCGGTGTTTGTAAAAGTTCCCAGCGCCGGGTCGAAAAGTTCCGCGGAGGGAACTCCATTATAGTTTGTGGCACTCTGGCCGCCGGCGAAAAGTATTTTGCCATTAGGAAGGAGGGTCGTGGCGTTGAACAGACCCGGCAGATTCGGCTGGACGGTGTCAGATAATGAATTTTTAGAAACATCGTACAATATCGTGAGATAATTTTCACTGGTATAGGCAAGAAGCAGCACGTTGCCGTTGGGGAGCAACGCCTGCTGTTCAATTGTGATGTTTGTCAGCCCAATGGATGTCCAGTTTGCGCCGTCTTGATAGAAAGTCTCAACGGCAGCCACGGCGTCGTTTTCAGCGTCCGTTCCGCCAATGGCCACCACCTTGCCGCCCGGGAGCATGGTGATGGTCTGGCCTGAACGCGCAAAATTCATTGTGCCGCTGGTGGTCCAATCCTTTGATGTTATGCTAAAAACTTCGGTTGTATTGGTTGCGCCATCAGCACTTGTGCCTCCCGAAACGAGCACGGCCCCGGCCGGTAACAGGGTGGCCGTATGATTCATGCGAGACGTATTCAGGTTGCCGGCGAGATCCCAGGTACCGGAGTTAGGATTGTATAACTCCGTCTCCGAAACAACGCCGGCACTATTGTAGCCACCGGCCACCAAAACCTGGTTTGCAAACGGACCGAGTGGCAGGAGAGTTGCCGTATGGTCTTCGTGCGCGACAAACATAGAGCCTGTGGGCCTCCAGGTATTGCTGGTCGAATTATACAGTTCAGCACTGGAAAAATAGATGGTGGGATCGAAGCCTCCTCCTTCCTGTCCTCCGGCGACCAATACTTCTCCGTTGGTGAGCAGAGTGGCGGAGGCATGAACACGATTGGTTGTCATCAAAGGAGTTAATGTCCATTTCCCCGTCCCCGGGTCATACAATTCCGCAGTGTCCGACGCCGAGAAATCAGCGTCCTCTCCGCCGGCAACGAGGACCTTGCCGTTTTGGAGCAACGTGGCTGTGTGATAACATCGCCCGACATTCAAGGAACCCGTATTGGTCCAGGTTTCTGAGGCCGGATCATAAAGCTCCGCGGCGGAAAGAACCGAATAGCCGTCAATGCCGCCCGCTACCAGAACTTTGCCATTAGGCAGCAAAGTGGCCGTATGATCCGAGCGTGGAGTAATGAGTGAGCCGGTGAGAGTGTTGCTGCCGGTGGCTGGATTGTATAATTCCACACTGGTGACGTTTGCCCCATCCGTTGCATAGCCGCCCGCGACCAGGATCTGGCCGTTTTGCAGCAAAGTCGCCGTGTGGCCATAACGCGGCGAGTTTAAAACGCCATTTGTCGCCCAACTGGCGGCGGCTGCGAATTGTGGCAGCAATAAGGCTATTGCCAATGTTGCGCATGAAAAAATCGCCCGAATCGGACAATTCGCAAGCCGCAAATTTTTATATAAGTTGTTCATAACGTGGATGTACTGTTTTGGTAGCTCTTGCAAATTTCTCCCGATTCAATAGATTGGCAAGCCATTTTTCAGTCCCAGGTATTTTTTTCGATTGTGCCGTCGTCACGACCGTCCCCGAGTCGAACTCAGCAAATTAGACACCGTCAATCAACAGGAGCGCCCGTCGCTCTTCGACCAGACTCTTGAATTGTCCGAGAATTTCGTCGAGTTTTTCAGCGGTGTCAGCCTCATTCCACTGGTCGACGGCAGTCTTTTCGACTTCATCGGCAAGCAGCTTGGCTGCGCCAATTAATCGGACATCCGCATCGGTCAGTTTTTTGAGGGTCGTCAATTCCAAGCGGTGGCGTTGCCAAATCTTGTCTGAGGGAGGAACCGGCAGTGAACGGACAACACCTTCCGTTGACAGGATGGCCTGGCGCAACTCACGGAGACGCCGATGCGCGGCGACTTTGTCCGCCGGTGGAAACGGTTGTTCCCGCGTCCCTGGCGGCAGATATTTGCGCTGGTACGCGGTCTCGGCTTCAAGGAGCTTTGAAGCGGCGAGGCCAAGGAAATAACTTACTTTTTGGCGGATGAGCAAATCATCCGCTCGCGCCTGGTTGTCCGCCCGGTACCAATTATAGCCGTACCCATTGAGGAGCATGATCCAAGTCTCCCACAATGGGGATCCTTCGCCGGGAAGCGGGTAATTCATAAGCTTGTTTATTGGTCCTGACCGGAGTCATCCGGTAATTGCGGGGGGCCGGAAGAAAAACTGCCCGGAGCGGGTTTGCTGGGTGGCGTTTTTGGAACCGGAGCGCTGGTGGTACCAAGATTCAGCGGTACCTGAACTTGCGGAACGCCTCCAATGCTGAATGGTATTCCCAGGGCCATATTGGGAGCGGAAATCACTCCCCGTTCCGCCATGAGGATGGCCGCGTAATAGCGAACAGCGTCTATTTCGCTCAGACCAAAAGCCTTTAATGAAATCAATTGGCGCATGCGCTCGTCTTTGGGGAAAATCAAAACTTTCACCGTATCGAGCGTGATCCCGAAGACGCTTAAAAATTGCTGCAAATGGTCATGCACCAATTGCGTGATTTCGTTGATCTTTTCATTCACGCTTTCGAGCGGCGTCAGCTGGACGATTTGGTTGATGGCCTGCTCCACGACCGGTCCGGCATAAGTATTCACCTGCGATGTCGTCACGAAATGCCCCGATTGCGGCATATGGGTCACGAGCGCCAACGCGTCGTCTTTTTTCGCCACATGGAAATAGTAGTCAACTTCGTAACTCATTTCCGCCATCTCTCGCGACAGAGCCATGCCGGAGGTTTTGACGACCATTTTGGTTCGGTTGACATACAGAACTTCGTATTGCCAGGGGCTTTGGCCGCCGAAAAACGCCTGGGTAAAGGAGCCCAGGAGCGGCTTATCAGGCGTTTGAATCGGATATTGACCGGTCTCATAGATTTCCAGGACCGCTCCGCGTGATTTTAGAACCGCGAAATGGTTTGATTCCACGGTCAGAAGAGTTCCACTGACAATGGAGCTGTCCGGGTAATGAAACATGAGAATATCAGGCCCCATTGCCTCCTTGCCGTCGTTTGACAATGTCGAAATAACGCCACGAATTGCAGCCATAAAAACCTTTCAGTTACTGATAGTGATGATTGTTTTGCCTGCCGCGTATACATAGCGCGGGGCGGCGCAAAATTACCAGAGCCATTTTTGGATTGTCAAGGAGTGGTCTTTGCTGGTAGTGCCCTAATTTGAATTGACAGACCGAAAGGGGGGCTGCCATGATTTGGGGTCCTTAATCGAAACGCATCTTGGGATAGATATGCCAAACCCAAAGGTTGTCAACTTGGATGCCCTGATAAAGCGGGCTGACTTGAATGTCTCCCCGAAATCACAGCAATCTCAGGATAATCGGCCAAATCAAGGCGGCCTTTACCTCGAAATGCTAAAACAGGGACATACTTTCTTTAGCGCCTTAAAGAAGCCAGACTTCCAGCGCGAGACCTGTAGTTGGGGGCCAGAGCAAATTATTAACATGATAGCCAATCATCTTGATAATGAACTTATTCCGTCTGTCATTCTTTGGAGGAATGAATTAAACGAAATATTTGTCATCGACGGGGCGCATCGAATGAGCGCGCTAATTGCGTGGGTCAATGATGATTACGGCAATGGTCCAATTTCCCAGGAATTTTTCGGAAAACAAAACATCTCTGATGGCCAAAGAGAAATGGACGCTGCCACCAGAGCGCTAATCGAAGAAAAGCTTTGGCCATACAGCAAGCTCGCGAGTATTCTATCTTCAGACAAGCCGAAATGGGAAAGCTCGCTTCAAAAGAAGAGAGCAAATGCCATCGGAACTGTACCTGTTAGCGTTCAACCGCTTGGCGGTCTTGCCAAGGACGCCGAAGAAGCGTTTGTGAGGATAAATCAGGGTGGAGTTCGAATTAGTCCCACCGAAGCGGCTATCATAAGGAAGCGTGACAAGCCAGAGGGAATCGCGGCCAGGGCACTATTGAGAGCGGGAAGCGGATATGCCTATTGGAAAAAATGCAAACCGGAGGACCAGCTAAAGATTGTTGATTTGGCTAAAGAAATCGACGCAATGCTCTACGAGCCAGAATCAAATGATGAGATTTATTCAGCAATTCCAATGGCCGGGAAGCGATATACCGTAGATGCATTGGGATTTCTATTCCACCTTATTCAAGTCGCGAACCAACTTTTGCCAAAGACTTCCAGCCTGTCTCCCAAACAAAAAACACCCAAATTAAATGTTAGGGATTTAGGGCAAACCACTGTTCAGTATCTAGCACGCATTAGAGATTTACTGGCAAGAATATTCAGCAAAAGAAAGGGCTCTCTCGGGCTTCACCCCGCTGTTTATTGCCGAAGCGCCACCGGTCGCTTTCAACCTTCCGCGTTTTACGCACAAATTCAATTAGTCCAGCGCCTCGAAACCGAGGTCGATGGATTTCATGAGTTCGTAGAAATTCGCGAAAGTTTCGAGGAGTTCTTGGTGAAAAACAAATCAATCGTAAATGAAATAGTCCGAGGAAAAGGGGCGAGTACTAAAAGCCTTAAAACCTTAAGCGAGATATATTTGCTTATTTACGATAAATTCAAAGAAGGAAATGCTTACGATGACGTGCGAAAGTTGGTGTTCAACGACAAAAGATTTTCGAAATATCTCACGCAGGAACTTCCGCTCGAGGGTCAGGGCAAATTTTCACAAGAGGCCAAGGCTGCCATAAATCTACGCCTTGAACTTGAAAATGCGCCGCGGTGTCCAGAATGCCGCGCCAGAATGCATTTGCTGGCATCGACGGCCGACCATATTGAGCCAAGAGAAAAGGGTGGATCAAGCCATTCCCAAAACGGAGCCAGAATGCATCCCTTCTGTAATGACGGTGTTAAGGAAAGAAGACGAGCTGCCGAACAATCATAACTAGTCACTGGCAGCCCGCATAACCTCTCTAGCCCAATTTAGTTGGTGCAGGTTCCGTCACGTCCGATACATATCAGACAGCGGGCCGGTCTGCTACACGAAAAGTTCCGGGGCGGAGCCAACCTGACGGTTCCCTGTTTCGGGTTTCGCCGTCACTGCCTGAGCCAGGGGCTTGCGACTCATAGTATTCGATAGAGCGTCATTCAGGCTCTCCTGCTGACTCACAGTGGCTTGTATTCGGTCAACCAATTCGCAAAGGACGACCTTGGCATCTTGTGCGCGCAAGAGGCATTCCGCGTTGGTTTATTGATGAATGCCTTAGCCCCGTTGATCAGAAAGGCCGATGGGAAGACAGATTCCCCCCCCCCGTAGTATTTCAATGGCTTTCGAGAACTGTCGTTCGGCTCGAGCTTTTTTCAGCCGCTCAATCTGCGTTGCCGGGCACCAAGTTGAATTTGACAGGAGAGTTTTCGAAGTGTTCATGGGCTACGTCATGCTCAAAGGTGGGACCGGGACATTGCTTTGAATGCATCGAGGTTACGGTATTTTACATTGTTGGTCTTGAGCTCCAATGAGACCGCTTAGTGCATCGTCAATATTAGTTTCATAACTATCGTACGGACTGCCTTGATCCATGTTTAATTGGTTCGGGACGTCAAGCTTAACTTGAACATTGTCAAACAGCTCTACATAGCCCGTCCGACCATTATATTGATAGTGAGATGTTACGCTCAGCGAAGAATCGCCGTTGGTTGTTGTGGCTTGAACCGTTAGCACCGCATATGTTTTCTCGCTGCGACCCCAACTGCTATGGTGCCAAGTTTTATCGGAACGCAGCGTCGGTGGTATCACAACGGTAGAAACTGTGAAGCTCCATGCCAAATTTGTCCCTACTCCAATACGGTCCATTCCATTCACGACGATTCCATTACTCACCAATGTTGATGCATAAATCGTCGGACTTTGCCCCGGAAAACTGGACCATACCTTCCACCCGCTTCTTTTGGCCACGTCATCTAATGTTTGATAGAGTTTTCTGATGGTAAAGTCGAAAATGGGAATCGTCGGGGAACTGAGCTCTCGTTCTCTATCCAAAAGCGCTTTTTCCGCCTGACGCTTTTGTTCTTCATCCGCCGCCACTTGATTCGAAGCGTCCTGCTGAGCCTGGATGGAATTAAGTTCGTCCTGAAGCTTGTCCTGTTTTGCTTGATTCGCCCTAATGTCCAGCTTTTGCTTGGTTTCCGCCCTCACCGCATCAATGTCTTCCGGCGAAATGTCGGCGACTTCATGTACTTTCTGCAATTCATAACCCTCGGCAATGGTCTTGTCGAGTTCATTCGTAAGTAGACCTTTACGAATTTCGATGGCAACCGCTGAGTTGGCTGAAAAATCCTCCGTGAGTTGATCGAACTGTTGCTTCATTTCGCGCCGGAGTTCGAGATTTTCTGCGTCACTATTTGTCAGGGCAATATATGAAATAGTCAGCTGGACCTGAATCTCGTTTAATTGCTTGCTCATATCGCGTTGCTGGGAGTCATTTTCCACAAATTGGATCAATCCCAAAACACCCATGCCAACTGCGACTACCCCGGATGCAATACGCCAAAACCATTTTTGCTTGCTCGTTGAGGGCGGCCTATTTGCGATCTCAATGCCAATGAGTATTTGCACCACGGCGAGAAGCGCCAACAAAACGACAATGATCATACTTGTGACGATTGTCATCGATGGTAAAAAGGCTGTCAACGTGGCGGTGTATCTGTCTGCCTCGAACAACGTTGCGCCGTAAAGGCCAAGCGGGTCGAGGTTGCCATTCCCAGTTCGAAAGCCGTCTGCTCTCGCGAATCCGCTGCGCGAAAATAAAAAACCCCTTGATTTCTCAAGGGGATTTAATTGGTTGCGGGGGCAGGATCTGAACCTGCGGCCTTCAGGTTATGAGACTGAATTTGATGGTTTTGTATTCGCGTGTCAAAACGCAACAAAATTCACTGTTTTCAAGTGTTTGAAAGCACTTTCACGGATTCTTTCGTGACATATTGTGACAGCGTTTTGACATGAAATATGTTGCAAATTGTTGCAAATATTTGCGTCACGTTAGTCATCAATCCGGCAATTCTCTGATTGCACG
>DASXFM010000517.1:0-4327 GCA_036489615.1 Verrucomicrobiia bacterium
GAATTGAACGCCGGTCGCGTCCCCGCCCTGGCCCAAACCATCGTAGGACTGAATGCCCTCGATCCTGTCGAACATCCGCGAACCCATCATGGATGGGTCGGCAATATAAATAGCAGCGTTGTCTGGCATAGATTCGATACGTATGAGCCCCTAAGACTTCAAATCCCGCGCCTGATCACCCGGGCTCGTCTTCTTCCATTTTGACTCCAAGGCAGTGCCGACCGCAATTCCAAAAATAACCAGGACATTTACGGTTGGCTCGGGCGCTACCGAGACGCTGATATTATCGAAATAATCGCTGCCGGTATTTTCGCCGCCAAAAGCCATATACTGCAAGGGAACATCCGTATAAGTATTATCCACGAATGATCCAAGGAGCGTGGTAACGGTTGTCGGATCCAAATACGCGGAACCGACTTCTCCATATAAACTCCACAGGTCGGATGATGGATCATAGGTAATACGGAACGAACCCATTGACGGAAGAGGGCCCAACCCGTTCGCGCTTGGAATTTGTAAAAGACTGAACGAGGGGAACGCACTGCCTACGCCGTCAAACTCCATAGCATTTCCAACAAATTCACCTCCCTGAAACACGTAGGTCGAGCTCAAATAATTCATCGGGTCGGCGGAATCACTGCCAAGGCAAAAAAAGAAACCATTGTTGCTCTCGCCATCCTGGTTCGACACATTAAAAGCCCAGGTGACCGTGCCAGGATTGTCTTTCAGAATTGTGGAATAAGGCCCGAAACGCCGCCGCATTAGCCACGACATAGGCAGGCAATGAGCCGGTCGAATCAATTTCCAACTGACCCGAACTGGCGTTCACCGATGACCCACTTGCTCCGTCAAAAACTTCCAGACCGCTCGGAGTGCCTAAGCAAAATTGTCCGACCAAACTACGGACGCTGAGGCTGGCGCAATGCCTGCAATCAAACAAATCGCGGATACACCCGCTATTGATCCAAGCGAGGTCTTCGTCTTTGAAATCATACACTGACTTCAAAATTGGGCCACTGCGTGAGAAACGGCAAGTATGGAATTGTGGAAACGCCTGCTCCAATACCATCTCCGAAGCGCGGCTGTATCGAAGACCGTTGGCCGTGCTTCGCCGCTTTCGGGAGCCGAAATAAAATCACGGGGTATAAATCGGCGCCAAAGCCAGGCCACAGAGAACACGAGAAATTCGCGTTGGCGTCCAACCACCACGGCTTGCTACCGGCCTGTAAATTTATTCGTCGCCGGCACGGCCACTTCTCGAAGCCATGAATGAATAACAGATGTCTTATTCACGTTTTTATTTTTGAGCAATCGTCATTTCAGCGGGATCCCTGATCAATCCGATTCCGCCCAATCGGCCGGCGATTCCATCGTCGATGCGTTTAAATTCTGTCCCTCAATATTTTGCAGGAGGCGCGCCAGTTCCGTCGCTTTTT
Source organism: Verrucomicrobiia bacterium (assembly GCA_036489615.1). Lineage (GTDB taxonomy): Bacteria > Verrucomicrobiota > Verrucomicrobiia > Limisphaerales > UBA11358 > UBA11358. The sequence continues at coordinate 1,437 of DASXFM010000517.1, forward strand.
TTGGATATTTCGCCGCTAGATTCTCAGTTTCGTCAGGGTCCTGGACCAAATTGAACAAGAGCGGCTCGCGAATGATAGCTGCGGCAAATCTCGGATCATTCGGATTGGCACCTGATCCCGCTCCCGTGGCTGCATGACCGACGTTTGGAGGAATATATTTCCAGGGACCTTGTCGTATGGCCATCGAACCTGAAATGCCCTCTTCCACTTGTACGGTGCGTACAGACGCGCGCGTGTGCCCAAAAAGCACCGGAAGCTGATTCAAACTATCCACACCGGCGCCTTCGGGGAGTGCCTGACCGGTCAGCGTCGCGCACGTGGCCAGGACGTCGCTCAAACACAGCATCCGGTCTGAAACGGTCGCAGGAACTTTGCCCGGCCAGTGGGCGATAAAAGGCACGCGAGTGCCGCCTTCATAGACCAGATACTTCCATCCGCGCAAATTCCCGGCGGGCTTGTGCCCATGCGCATCTTCCCGGGAATGATCATAGTAGCCGTCGAAAAAGATCGGTCCATTGTCGCTGGTAAATAAGACGAGCGTGTTGTCGGTCAATTTCAATCGGTCCAGCGCCGCCATAATTTCGCCGGTTTCCCAGTCAATCTGCTCGATAACGTCGCCCCGGATTCCACACTGGCTTGTGCCCAGGAACTGCTTTTCCGCCACCCGCGGCACATGCGGCTCAAACATGCCAACATAAAGGAAAAATGGAGCGTCTTTATGTTCCTCAATGAAGGCGACGGATTTGGCCACGACGGTATTTGCCAATTCATTATCTTTCCAGCGCGCCGCATGTCCTCCTTTCATATAACCAATGCGGCTGATGCCATTGATGATCGTCCCGGAATGCTGGGCGTCGGCCGGCATTTTCAATAAGTCCGGGCGCTGCGATCCCGCGGGATCGGAACTGATGTTCGTGAGGTAGCTGACGCCAATCGGGTCTTGGGGGTCGAGACCCACGACATTGTGATTATGAATCCAAACACATGGCACCCGGTCCACTGTGGCGGGAATGAAGTAGGCGTAATCGAAACCTGTTTCGAGCGGACCAGGCTCAATGTCCTGGTTGAAATTGACCGGATTACGGCCGTCCCCCAGACCGAGATGCCACTTCCCGACGATGCCGGCGGCGTATCCTGCGCGGTGAAGCATCTCGGGCAGGGTAAAACTGCCCGGTTCAATGGCGAGCGGAGCGTCACCGTCCAATATCGTCGTCTGCCGGGCTTTCTGCCGCCAGGCATAATTGCCCGTCAACAATCCGTAGCGTGAGGGAGTGCAGGTTGAAGCGGGAGCGTAGGCCTGGGTGAACCGCATGCCTTCGGCGGCAAGACGGTCCACATTCGGCGTATGGACCTTCGTCGCGCCGTAGCAACTCAAATCGCCGTAGCCCAGGTCATCGGTCAGAAGAATGACGATGTTTGGTTTTTCAGGAGGCTGCGCGGCAAAGGTTCCGATGTTGCCGAGCAAGAGGCCCAGCAACACACCTGACCATTCAAGATTTGGCCGCATTATTCCATTTTTCCTCATAAATATTTAACGCAAATCATCGTAATGCTTCAAACAGTGAAGTCCATGATATCCAAAAGAAGCTTTTGAAGAACATCGTCCAAAACGATGAAGTGAGGGCGACGGCGGATTAGCTCAAAAATTCCGACTACGGTGAAATGGCGCGGTAGAAGCGGCTGGAATATTTCGTCGATTGCGGGTCGCTGAAGTACCACGAATTGCTCGTAAGCGCGTTCGTCTGCACAGGAGACCACGCGGGACGGAATAGATTCGTGCAGCCTTCCACCACCACAGTCTGGCCGCTCGCCCAATTCACGCGAAAAGAAAATTGATTTGTCCGCACCCCGCTGGACACGATTTGCGGCAGCCACAGGGCGGTGGGAATACCGTCAAACGTGGCGCCCCAGTTGGTCGTTCCGGGCAGATAATAAGCAATCGCGGCGTTATCGACATCGAACACATCCGAATTCATCCCGGGCGCGTTGCTCATGAAATAGACGCCCGCCAGGTTAAAGCAGTCGGAGAACACGTCGAACCCGATGCTGCCAAGGCCGGAACCGATCACGACATTCGTCAGGTTAAAGCAATAAAAGAATGTGCTGAACCCGAGGTTGGTCACGCTGTTGGGAATGGTAATGCTGGTAAGGCTATAGCATTGCTGGAATGCCGAGTCTCCAATGATTTGGAGATTGGGGTCGAGAGTGATGGCGGTCAGGTTGTAAGAATTCATGAATGCATCCCCCATGATGTTCGTGACGCTGGCGGGAACGGCATAGGACGCTGCGTTGTTGCCCGCCGGATAGAGGACGAGCAAGGTCTGATTTTTGTTAAATAAAACGCCGTTCACAGCGCTAAACGCCGGATTGCCGACCGCGACGGTGATCGTGGTTATACTGGAGCAACCCAGAAACGCCTGGTCCATAATGTTCGTGACGCCCGTCCCGATGGTGATCGTTGTCAATCCGCCGCATAGAGAGAACGCATCGCCGCCGATGACCGTTACGCTGTCGGGAAAGCTGATACTGGCCAGGGCACGACAGGTTTCGAATGCCGCGCCCCCAACGATACTGACGTTCGTGCCGAGCGTGACATTGGTCAGATTGAGGCTGCCGAAAAACGACTCCATCCCAATGTTTGTCACGGTATTGGGCATAATATAGGAGGTCGCGGCGTTGCCCGCAGGGTATGCAATAAGGGCATCCTGGCTCTTGTCGAATAATACACCCGCCAGACTGCTGTACCATTGATTATTTGTATTCACCGTTATTGCCGTCAGTGCCGGGCAATCATAGAACACATAATTCTCTATGCCGCTGACATTGGTGGACAGCGTCACGCTCGTCAGGTTCGTGGCGCCGTTGAAGGCATAGATGGCGAGGTTCGTCAC
>DASXFM010000564.1:0-8846 GCA_036489615.1 Verrucomicrobiia bacterium
CCCTTCAAGGCGTGTGTCACGGTGCCGTACCCGGCTGAAACGATGATTTCAAAAAGATCAGTTCCAACCGCTACATGCGTCGGGACGCCCAAGACGTAGATCAGGGATGGCAGCCGAATGTATCCTGCTCCCCCGCCAAGAAAACCACTAAACAATCCGCCAACGAACGATATGCCGAGAATTGCCCATAATGAGACCTGGCTTATTCCTGATTTCGGCAAGCTGATGCACGGTCGCAACCCGATTTTCTGAATCCTTCTGGAAATTTGAGAGAAAGCCGTCCTCTCTTGCAAAATCGAACCCGGCGCGTCCTGATTGTTCGATTTCGATTTGCGGCCCTTTGCGTGAATCGTGTTCCATCCCTCCCAAGCCATAAAACCTGCGACTGCAAGCAAAACGACGATGAAGACGACTCCCACCACAACATCAACTCCGCCCAATCGTTTGAGTTGCTCAATCCCCTGTGCGCCAATTTCGACACCAGGAATCGTGCCGATCATCATCAGCCCACCGAGTTTAATGTCCACATGTCCGAGCGCGTAATGCTTGCGCGCCGCTACTACGGATTTGCCCACGATATGAGCGAGGTCTGTGCCGACCACGTAATTCATCGGAACGCCAAGACCAAAGAGCGCCGGTCCAGCAAGAAAACTCCCTCCAACACCAAAAAATCCGCCCAGGACTCCGACAATAAAACCAATTGCCATCAAGTACAAAGGGTTGAGATGAGTTCCTGAAATTGGAAAATTCATTTGGGTTCTTTTCTAATTCCAAACGCTCGCAGCAAGACGCGGGTGACCTTTTCCAGAAATAGTCCTTGAACGACGATAAGCGACAAAGACAGTGCGGCGTATGTCTTGCGGTCATCACGATAGACCTGATTCAGCCAGTTTCCCATCAAATGGAGAACGAGAAAATAATAGCCGACCACCAATGCCCCATAGATGAAAATCTCGATAAAGAAGGAGCCAAAAAGGGATTTGATTTCTCGATTCATTGTTGGCTTGGGGATTGAGCTCTCGAATTATCCTTGCTTGCCACTGCGTGCGGCCAGTTTTGCAGAAGGCCTAAATCAGCCTCAATCTCTCCGCAATTGTATTCGGCAAGCAAACCAAGCTCGACGCCCTCCGCCTTAGCCCGATAGATACCGGCACGAGCATTGAACGCGTTGCGTAGCTCGTTCAGAGCGTGGTGGTGCCACTCCTCAAGACGCTTGCTGCCGAGGTCAAAATGCTCGTCTGTCAAACCGCCAGCTTGCCGTGACAGCCTCGTTAGCACGAAGTGCCGCATCCATTTCTTACCCAGGACAGACCAAAATGCAGGCCTCCTCAATTGCACTTTATCAGCAATAATCGCGCAATCCGCCGAAGGGAGTTCGCTGGCATTAGGCAGTTCATCGGGCAAGCGGCCTCGTGAGCCAAAGGCAGCTTCTGTTTCTTGCAAGATCGAGGCCAACTTTAGTCGGGCCGAGGCAATGGATTCAAAAAACAGGCCGCTTTTTTGAGTCAAAAAACGGTTTAGGCACAACGAGAAAACCGTCTGCTCATCCCCTGTTTTATCTTCCCAAGAGGTCGCGATCTCGACTGCGGCTAATTGCAGCGCGAAAGGACGGAGGGAACGAAAAGTATTCGCCAATTTCCTGCCCTCTTTACCCGCTTCCTCTAGGACTGTATTGGCGGTGCGCAGTGCTTCAATGGCGTCTTTTAGATCGCCGGGTCGAGAATGAGCCATTTCGCCATTTGTCATTTTCAAACGGGCGCGAAGGCCATCCGCCACAGCTTCTTTCAGCAATCCCACCTTTCGCCGAAACGTTGCGGCAGCCCGCTCGCGATGTGTGTCAAAAATAGGAAATAACGAACTTTCGAACCATTCATCCGAAGTTTGCGCATCGCCCCCAACTACGCTGACGAGATACACTGGCAATTCAAAACCGAGTTCTGCAACTATGTGCTCGCGGACATACTCTTTCATCTTTTGGCGGTCTGGCTCGTCAAGCAAATCTGCCTTGCTAACCAGCACCATCGCCGCTGCTCCAGAGCGAAAGAGGGCCTCCACGACGACAAGGTCTTCATGACCAAGAGAGCCACCGGCATCAAGCAGCACAATCCCCAAATCGCATTTGGGCAAATAGGCCATCGTTTCCTCTGCGCCACTTGTTGCCAAAGAACCCAAACCCGGCGTGTCAACGAATACGACGCCGTCACGAAGGCATCTGGCTGGAACCTCAATCCAGATGCGAGCAACATGCTTGGCATTACCGGGGTTCTCTTGTTCGGTTGAGTATTCCGAGAGGCGTTGCAAGTTTATTGACAAAGATGCCCTTTCAATGAATTCAATCGTTGCCTTCGTTTCCGCCCCGTAGCCAATGCGCGTCGGAACAGCCGTCACCGGCGTGACGCCGACGGGAAGAATACTTTGCTCCAGCAAATAATTGAGCAGCGATGATTTCCCTGAACTTACTCGCCCAAAAACGCCGATTTCAAAGGAGCGGGCCTCGGCTCTTTCAACCAGAATTTGAAGCCATTGACGCAATTCAATAAGACCGTGAGCGGTGATGATACGGCTCAGTTCATGCAATAACTTGATTTCCTCCTGGGTTGATTCAAGGCGGTTGATGCGTGCTTGCAAATCCGCTGCCGATCCAGCAGCGAGAAAACTCGACACCCGGCTTAACTCGGCATTCAATTCCGCGACGATCCTTTCCAGGGTGCGCACCTCGTCATCAGAAAGATCTCCATAGCCGAGCATGTGGCGGGCATCCATTTCCGCCACGTCGATGACAGCAAAATCCACACTGCACCGAGCACCCCAAAGCGCTCCGCAGATCGGTTGAGCCGGTGGAATCGTCAATTCCTCAATAATTCGACGGAAGACCTGACGGACACGCGATATATAGTCGTGCGTGACTCGGCGTTGTATCGGCGTCGTATCCTGAGAATACTTCTGGAACGGTGAATCTGAACCAGCCGTCGCCATGATTTGTTCCGCTTCTGAAAGCAACTCATCCATGTGTTGCACGGTATGGAACAAATGCCGTCGGTGATTATCGTTCATCGGTCAATTTCGCTTCAATGCAAGGACAAACGCTGCGGCAAGTATCATCAGGGCGTTGATCGCAGCCTCGCGAAGCGGGCCACGCACGATCAGCAAAATGCCGAATGCACACGCAAATCCGACGTTGGTTCGGTCGATCAAGCCCTTGGATTGCCCATTCTCATCAACTTTGGCACGGAAGGCGACGGGCCAAATCACAATCAAATTCATAATTGACAACACGAGCATCGCCACCACCGTCCAGGGTGCGGCGGAAACAGAAATCGGTTTCCTCGACGAACATGCAATCCACCAGGCTAACGCCAAAACAAGAGTTGTCCGTACTGCGGCCCGCATTTCCGCGTTCACACGCGCCTTCACGAAAGCCACCATAAGAAGGGCAACTCCTGCCGCTATAATCGTGATGTCGCTTTCGTTCATCCTTCGTTCGGGTTTTCAAAAGTCTTCGGGAAAGAAAAAGTTTCAGAAATCCGCCGGTCTAAATCCAAACGACGCAACGCATGAGGACTGCTCAAGTCGTACGAATTTCTTCGTAGCTGCTCTACAAATTCAGAAAGAATTGCCGGGTTTCCATTGCTGCGATGATGCAGCCAATCGGCAATATTGACCGCATCACCGGGGATGATGCCCATTTTGACTGCCTCAGCGACAAATTCCTCCGTTTCGGACCGGTGAAACAACTTAACGTCAATCTTTTGAAATCGGACGAGCAGAACCCAAAAATGCCCAATGTCCCAAGAGTGTTCGGACCGGGCGCAAATCCAAACGGGAACCCGCTCCATCGCCATCTCCAAGAACGAACTAAGCTTGGGAGTAGTCCATCCAACATTGTCGAATACAACTGTGCGCCGAGTTTCGGATAAAAGCCGAAGCGCCCGTCCTTTTCTTTGGGGAAGCCTCAATTCGTCGTTCTTTACGCCAAGTCCGCGTTCGAGGCTGTCGCAAATTGAACTTAATTTCTCCGAATCATGACAGACTAGGAGACCCATCGAATTTTGAAGATGATTGATTAGCGCGGACTTCCCGACGCCCTTTGCTCCAAGCACAAGCGCGTGCGTGCCCCGCCGATGCAACTGCCGAAGCTCGTCGATCTCTTTGGCTCGCCCAACAAAGGGCGGCGTCAATATTCTGCGCTCGCTTGCTGCCTTCATCACCGCCTACTGTTCTAATCATTCGAATCAGTAGGAGTCATCAGCCCAAAGGCAGTTTTCCGCGATCAACGGCGAGGCAAACTCCATTGCCTAATGCCCTTATATAATCCTCGGATGCCCTCCTCGCAACACCAAACGGTGTCTTCCGTCAGGCCGCCCAATCGGCCATTTGTCCCTCCGACAACGCGATAAAGAGTCGAGGGCGACTGTGCCACGGAAAGCCTCGTCAAAAATACCGAGCGAACCTAGCGGGTCGTGGACAAAGAGGTTCTCATGAAATTCGTTTTCGCGTCCCCTTTTCCTGCGCCGGTGGCGCTTGTCCTGAGGCTGGCGGCGATGGTTTCGGAAAGTTCTGAATCGAGTAATAGGCGCGCGCAAGCAAATCGCTGGAGTCTGGGAGCTGCGGCGGTTTAGACATCGCCTCACTGAAACGAAAGGCCGAGCTCATGTCGCCAAACGTTTTCCGCCGCCAATCGCTAATGTTTTCCTCCCGGACACCCGTGATGCGTTCTACAAAGCGAAGTGTCGATGTGTGGTCAAACTGTTCTGAACAAACCCACCCTCCAGCGGTCCAAGGCGAAATTATGACGCACGGCACTCGGTATCCGGCGCCGATGGGCAGACCCTCTACGTACTCATGCGGCGTTCCTGGCGGCGGAGTCGGAGGTGCCACATGATCAAATAGCCCGTCGTTCTCGTCATAATTCAGAATAAGGGCGGTTTTCGCCCAAACCTTCGGGTTCGCCGCAATCGCATCGATCTTGCTGGCAATGAATGCCGCTCCGGCAGCGGGTATGTAATCGGGGTGTTCGCACTGTTCAGCCGTCGGGATTATCCACGAAACTGTGGGAAGGTTGTCGTTCATGGCGTCGCGCTCAAACTCCCCGTCAGCGCAGTGCATCATTCCCTTCTTGTAAAGTGGGGAGTCAAAAGGCGCATCCCGAAACGCTTTGAAATTCTCCAGCATATTGCAACCGTAATTGTCCAGTTGCTGATAAACCTTCCAACTAACCCCGGCTTTTTCCAGTCTCTCCGCATAAGTCGTCCATCGAAAACCTTCTTCAGGAGCCTTATTGTGCGTAACCGGCCCACCGCCCAAACCATCTGGGTCAATCGTGCCTGTCATCCAGTACATGCGATTCGGCCAGGTTGGTCCGAACAACGAGCAGTGATACGCGTCGCAAATAGTGAATGCCTCTGCCAGGGCGAATTGGAACGGAATATCTTTTCTTGTGTAATATCCCATGCAAAAGGGGCCATGCACGCCGTCCGCCTTGCGATGCGCCGGAAGCCAATTGTCCATCTTGCCACCGTTCCACGCTTCATGCTGCACATGCCAGGCATGGCTCGTGGAAGGAATCTTCTGTGCGCTTGTTGAGTGAGTGTCTAAATGAAACGGAAGCATATACCCGTCGGGATGTTCTGGATCGGGTTGATGAAAGACCGACTTCCCGTTGGGGAGAATCATGGCATTGGGATCGTCAAAGCCGCGCACTCCGGCCATGGTTCCAAAATAGTGATCGAAAGAACGGTTTTCCTGCATAAGCAGCACGACATGCTTGATGTCCTGAAGGCTTCCGCTGGCAACAGGCTCGGCCAAAGCGCGACGCACATTGGGTGGCAGAAGAGAGGAGGCGAATGCCGTAGCGGCAAGACCGGCCGCAGAACCAAGGAGCCTTCGCCGGGTCATTTTTATTGAGCCGAATTCGTAATTGTCGCTCATATTAACTTTTATACGTCCGTTCACGGCGTGCGTTCAAGAAAACAGTTTCATGACCTCGGAGTTTTCTCAAAGGAAGCGAAAACGCCGCCCGCGTTCAGACACCTACGGGTCCCGCCATCGCTGCCGGTGCTTCAAAAAGGATTCCTACGGAATTCACACGGCCGCAACAGAGAGTTGTTCGATAAATCTCAGTTTAGTCGGATGAGTTAAGAAGCCAGCGCATCTTTGACGCTCTATTGTCGCTAATCGTCCCGCAAAATCTTCGGATACTTGGCGCTCAAACCATTTAGATTCTCATGATCGATGGAGAATTCAATTGTTGAATGTCCAGCGGAACGCCGAAGTTTAAAGAGAAAAATCGTGTCATAATCGCTCCCCGGCCACGGCGGCACTTCGGCGGCGTCGGCTCCATTATCCGCCAGCATATTCTTGGCAAAGTTGTCAAGCAGGCCATGTTCCCAGGCGACAAAAATTGTCGCGTTTTGGTAATTCGTTTTGTTGAGTTCTTCCTCAAGTCCCTTGATTTCCTTGAAACCAAATTCCGTATTGACAGGCAATCCGCAGCTAATGGCTGTCGGTTCAATGGTCATTAAGGGGCGCACGTAATAGTAGCCGATCTTGCCGTCCACCTTTTGCGTGGGATTGGGGGCGAAAATGAATGCCGGCTGGCCGTACTTTTTTAATAGAACATCCGGCAAAGCCAGTGCCCGGTTAAGCCCCTGACAATTCAACTGGCCAAGCCCGCCTTTGGGTTTCTCACCGTGACGAATGCAGACAATAGTCTCAACTGCTGATGAGGCATTATCTGAATTGGTTTGGCCCTCGGCACAAAAGCAGAAAGCAAAACAGAGTGAAAGCAGAATAGTCGTTTTCATAATCAATCCCGCATTTTTGCGGATGGGGTTTCCATGCTCAACAAAAACCAGCCATACACCGGCCACGGAATTTCGCCCTTGAAAAAGAGCAACCGCTCACCGAGTTTTGAAAGATTATGAGGAAGCCTGACGATGCCATCTCCTGATTCAGCCGATATTCTGGAGCGCGTTGTGCAATGGCCATTTGTTCCGATAGTCGGCCGCCTCGGCCTTGCCATCGCAACTGGCGTTTTCCTCGGCTTGGAACGGGAACACAAGCAGAAGACGGGCGTTCGCACATTCGCACTCGCATCTCTTCTCGGCTGTCTCGGCGGCTTAATGGGACCGCCTTACGGCGCAATTGCAATGGGTTTTGTCGCCATGCTGGTGGTGGGGATCAATTACCGCGAGAGGGTACGCTGCGGAAAGTTGGTTATCACCACCTCAGCCGCGATTATGGTATGCGGCTTCTGCGGTATTCTCTTTGGACAGGGTCACGTTTTTACTCCGGCCGTAGCGGGAGTGATCAGCGCCGCATTGCTGGCGTGGAAAAGGCCCATCTCAGAATTCGCTCATGGACTGTCCGACCAGGAACTTCGCTCCGCGATCCTGCTCGCCATCCTTACGGTCGTTATTCTCCCAATTCTTCCATCGCATCCAGTCGATCCGTGGCGCTTGATCGACCCAAGATCGAATTGGATCAGCGTAGTCATTATCGCTGCCATTGGCTTCGTCAATTATATACTGATGAGGCTGCTGGGCGTTCGGGGAATGGAAATCACGGCGTTCTTTGGCGGGTTGGTCAACAGCCGTAAAGTTATCGTTGAATTGGGCATGCGGATGAGACAGATCGGAGCGGCCCTGATCCCCTCCGTTCGTCGCGGCATCTTGCTGGCGACGGGAGCAATGATCATTCGCAACGCTCTGATTGTTGCCGCCCTTGCCTTTGCCGCCGTCCAATATTGTTTGCTTCCTCTTGCGGCGATGCTTGCCATGAACGCCTACTTTTGGCGGCGCACGCCCGGACCGGAACCGCAGGGCGACACTCCCCGGCTTTCGCTGGAATCACCGTTCAAACTTTCTGCGGCTCTGAAGTTCGGGCTGGTTTTCCTGATTCTGAATGTCATCGGCGCCTTGGCGCAACGAAACTTCGGCTCTGCCAGTTTTTATTTTGTCAGCATCGCTGGCGGGTTGCTCTCCAGCGCCTCCTCGATTGCCTCGGCGGCAACCCTGATCGCTCATGGCGAATTGCCCGTCATCACCGGCGTCAACGGCATTATCCTTTCCAGCATCACGAGCATTCTTTCGAATATTCCCCTCATTCGTGGGCTGATTCCAGACATCGAACTCAAAAAGAAAATGACCGTGAGGCTGACATTGATTGCCGCTGTGGGTTTGATCGTGGGCGTGGCAAACCACTTTCTTTTCGCTTCGCCGGAAACATCCAAAACCCTTGGCGACTCCATTCCTTCGCTTCACGCCCATTGATTCTTAACAGGAGTTCGCCGGCGCATTCCTTTCTCCTGCGCTGGCATGGATTTGTCCGCCTCCGGGCGCGCCCGCCTCTTAAGCAGACAGGTCGATTCGTGATGGGCGCACGCTAGAGGTCTGATCGAGTCGTGAGTCTTCGTAAATGGAAGGGTTCAAAATGATTGTCGTTTCCTTGATGAAAATCTGTGGAAGCTCAATGTCCGACGACAGCCCCAAAATCCCAAACGGCCTTTCCCGTTGGCCCGCGACGCCTATCCGGCAAAGCATTGTCGATTTGACAGCGCGATGAAATCCGAGGGCGATTGTACGGCGACTGCGGAAAGTTCAAGGATACTACGGGTCGTGGCTTCCGTTCCTCCTTGAGCTTTCCGCAGCCGCCAAGGCCCTCGCCTTTAGGTTTTCATCGCGCGCACCTGTCGTAGCGCGAACAAAGAATGAATTAACAACGAAATGAAAGGCAAATATATGTTCACTACTTCAATATCGTCCATCCGTCGCGCTGAATTGGCCGACGACCAAATCCGTGCCGTGGCTCCTTCCGTGTTTGCGGCTGCGCCGCTGCCAGGCGTGAGC
>DASXFM010000566.1:0-14132 GCA_036489615.1 Verrucomicrobiia bacterium
GCGTTCGCTGTGACCCAGAATGACATAGCGAACAAAACATTCCTTGAGCATCCCGGCGCAGATTTCGCCGGTGAACGCCCCGAAGTTGTGCTCGCTCATGTTTTGCGCGCCCAGCCGGATGTTTTTGGTTTCCAATATCGCCTTGGAGACGGACTCCAGCGCGGTGAATGGCGGGCACACGACAATGTCCGCCTCTTTCACGTTCTTGAGTTCCAGCTTCAGGTCGTTTACCAAAGCCAGTGCCTCGGCAATGGTTTTGTTCATCTTCCAATTTCCGGCTATGATTAATTTTCGTTCTTTGTTCATTTTTCGAAAAATCCAACTGTGATGCAGCGATGCCTACGAATCCAACCGGAGCTGTGCCTGATTACTTATCAGTCAATGCAGCTACACCCGGCAGGACAGCGCCTTCCAAAAACTCCAAACTTGCGCCGCCGCCAGTGCTCATAAACGTGACTTTGTCGCCCAGTTTAGCTTTGTTCAACGCCTTCACGCTGTCGCCGCCGCCAATGATGCTCTTGGCGCCGTTCTTTTGGGTGGCATCGGCCACGGCCTGCGCCACTGCGTTCGTCCCGGCGGCAAATCTCGCGTCCTCGAACATACCCATCGGTCCATTCCAAAGGATGGTCTTCGCGCTGGAGATGATTTTTGCGTAATTTTGCGCCGTTTCCTCACCAATGCTGAAACCTTCCGCATCATCTGCGATATTGCCTTTGATGGTCTGAATGTTGGCAAAATCCATGACGGGTTTTCCTTTTTTGTTCAGTTTGCCGCTGTCCACTGGCGTCGCCACAACGATGTCCGAAGGCAATTGAAAATTCACTCCGAGTTTCTTTGCCTTGGCTTCGGCATTGAGCGCGGTCTGTTTGTGATCGGGTTCCACGAGTGATTTCCCGACTTTTTCGCCGTGCGCCAGCTTGAAAGTGTAGGCCATCGCCCCCCCGATCAAAATGGTGTTCGCCTTTTCCAGCAATCGGTCAATAACTTTGATTTTGTCGGACACTTTGGCGCCGCCCAAAATGACGACGAACGGGCGCGCCGGGTTTTCCAACTCGTCGCCAAGAAATTTCAATTCGCGTTCCATCAACAGGCCTGCTGCGCATTTGCCGCCGCGTTTGGCGATGACTCGGGCGACCCCCTCAGTGGAGGCATGTGCCCGATGCGCCGCGCCAAAGGCATCGTTGACATAGACATCGGCGATTTTCGCGAGTTTCTCCGCGAAGGCCGGGTCGTTCGCTTCCTCCTCGTTATAGTAGCGCACGTTTTCGAGCAGCGCGACATGGCCGTCTTTCAACGTCGCAGCGATTTTTTCCGCGCGTTCGCCGATGCAATCGTCCGCAAATTCGACGGGCATCCCCAGAAGCTCGTGCAATTTCAGACCCACGGGACGCAGAGACATGGTCGATTCGCGCTTGCCCTTGGGACGTCCAAGGTGCGCTGCCAAAATGATTTTGGCGCCTTTTTCGATTAACAGTTTGAGCGTGGGCAGGGTTTCCACGATGCGCGTCGTGTCGGTGACCACCATCTGCCCGTCTTTTTCCTCCATCGGCACGTTATAATCCACGCGCATGAAAACGCGCTTGCCGCGAACGTCCAGGTCTCTAACAGTCAATTTAGCCATAAATCAAAGAGCGTCAGTTTAACCTGAATGAGAGCCGGTGCGCCAGTTCTTTTGGCAAGTTTGGGAATGGGCGATTGTCGGGGCTTTCACGGCCCCGGTGCCGACCCGTTTGTCCTGCTCGCTCCTCTTTCCCCGGCCGCTCACCGGTTTTTGAATCCGAGCGCTTCGCGCTTCTTCCACAATCCGGCCGGCTTGAAGATTCCGGCGGGGGTGATAATGCCGGTAATCAGGTCCGGCGGCGTAACGTCAAAACCCGGATTTCGGGCACCGCTGGTGGGATTGGCCACGCGGACATAGGCGCGTTTTCCGCCCACATTTCCCCACGCGCCGAGCACTTCGCTTTCGGCCCGTTCTTCAATGGGAATATCGAAACCGCTGGTTAAATTCCAATCGATCGTGGAAAGAGGAATGGCGGCGTAAAAGGGTATTTTGTGGCGCGCAGCCAAAACTGCTTTTGTGTAGGTGCCGATTTTATTGGTGACTTCGCCAGTCCGGCCCAAAACACGGTCGCTCCCCACAATGACCAGGTCGATTTCTCCGCGTTGCATCAAATGGCCGGCTGCATTGTCAGCAATGATTTGATGGGAAACTTTTTGCTGCGCCAGTTCCCAGGCCGTCAAAGTCGCGCCCTGGGAACGGGGACGGGTTTCATCACAAAACACGTGGAACTTCGTGCCGGCAGCCTGGGCGGCGTACATGGGAGCGGTGGCGGAGCCTATATCCACAAACGCGAGCCAACCGGCGTTGCAATGAGTCAGGACCCGCATCCCGTTTTTAATCAGTTTTGCGCCATGCCGCCCGATTTCTTCGCAATGACGGACGTCTTCGTTGGCAAATTCTACGGCGGCGGCGAGGGCGAGCGATTGTTTTTCTTCGACCGTCCGGCCCGGTTGCATCGCGGCGCAAACCTGGTTCATCGCGTTGACAGGGTCAACGGCTGTCGGCCGCGCCTGTTCGAGAACCTGGTAAACGGTACGGGCGTGCGCCGCAAATTTTTTCAGGCCGTTTCCGCGAAAGGCCCGCGCTCCCTGCGCCAGGCCGTAAGCGGCCGTGGCCCCGATCGCCCCGGCGCCGCGCACGACCATGTCGCCAATGGCCGCGGCGGTCTGGCGAAAGTCACGTGTGGAAACAATCCGGAATTCGTGCGGGAGCAACCGTTGCTCGATAAGCAGGACGGCGTTTTTTTCCGTGTCAAAGCCGACTGTGCGGAAATGGCGCGTCCGTCCGCGAATGGTGACATTCATTGATTAAAGCGATAGATGACGATGGATAAGTAACGGACCAAATGATCCCGGCCGTTTCCATCGCCGGATGATTCGGCCCGCCCCGGAGCATGCTTAACGCACCCTGACTTTTTTATACCGGATTTTCTTGAGAATTTCCCGGTAGGCGGGCTGCAAACGGAATTTTTTCAGGTCAGGGTCCTTGGTAAGCCAGGCGAAATCTTTGTAGCCCAACTGAATGGCTTTTTCCAACGCCTCACCGGTGCGGTCAAATTGGTCGGTCAGCGAATAACTGCACGCCAGATTGTAAAAGACGACGGGGTTTTGGGGTTCAAGACGCGCGAGACGCTCGTCCACGTTAAGGCCCTCAACGAAGCGGCCGCGTTGCGTGTAATGGTCGCCAAGGAGTTGGAGAGCATCGACGTAAGCGGGATCGCGACGAACAAGTCCTTCCATGAAACTGATCTTGACATCGAGCTCGCGCTGATTGGCGCGCGTTTTTTTTCTGACACCGTTCTTAGCCTGCATAGAACGCTTATCATTAATTCCACATTTAGGGAGCCAAGTCAAGCGAGGGGAAAATTTTTTATGGAAATTTTACGATTCATTTCGCAAAATCAGTCCGGCTTCTTTTAGCACACTAGTATGAATTGCTTTGTCACGGGCGCTTCCGGATTTGTGGGCTCGAATCTCGTTCACGAATTGCTCGCACGCGGTCATCGGGTCAAAGCGCTGTTGCGTCCGAATGCGGATGAACGGGCGCTGGCGGGCGCGACATTTCAGCGCGCCACAGGCGACGTGCTGGATTCCAATCTGCTGCTACGGGAGATGGAAGGCTGCGAATGGTGCTTTCACGTCGCGGCGAGCTATCATTTGTGGCTGCGCGATTACAAACCGATGTATGAAGCGAACGTCACCGGCACACGCAACGTCCTTGAAGCCGCGGGCCGGACGGGCTGCCAGCGCATCGTCTATACCAGCACCGTCGGCTGCATCGGGCTGCCGAAAACGGAAAACACCGTGATTGTTCCCGCCAATGAACTGCAAATCATTTCCCAGGAACAACTGACGAACCATTATAAACGCTCGAAATGGCAGGCCGAACAAATTGCCGCCAAACTGGCGCGCGAAGGTTTGCCGGTGGTCATCGTCAATCCCAGCGCGCCCGTGGGTCCGCGCGACGTGAAACCGACTCCCACGGGCCAGTTGGTCGTCGACTTTTTGAACCGCAAGCTGCCCGCGTTTATTGAAACCGGATTGAATTGGGTCCACGTTCGCGACGTCGCCATCGGGCATATTTTAGCCGCGGAAAAAGGCGGCATCGGAGAGCGATATATTTTGGGTAATACCCAGGGCAATTGGACCATGGAAGAAACCTTGCGCGTGCTGGAAGAAATCACCGGCATTCCCGCGCCGCGAGTGAAAATTCCGCGCTGGATCGCCCTGGCGGCGGGACACGTCAGCGAGACGATCGCGGCCCTGACGCGCAACCCTCCCAAAGTACCGCTGGCGGGAGTGCGAATGGCCAAATACAAGATGTGGTTTGATTCGGCCAAAGCCGTCATGCAGTTGAGCATGCCGCAAACGCCGCCTAAACAGGCGCTGGCAGACGCGGTGGAATGGTTTCGGACGAATGGGTATGCGGGTAAAGAGTCGTTGAAACGTTAAAAAGTCGAAGCGTTGAAGCGGCTCGCGCGTCGGACATTATAATCGCCATTCGCGTGCTCCTGGAACCGTCCATTCAAAACAAAATATTTCTCACAAATTCCTTAAGGTGGTCAGGCTGTTTCCGTCGTTTTCTCGTCAACACGACCACCTCACGTTCGAAGCGGTTTCGCATCGGCAGGCGGACCAGTCGTTTCTTTCGTCCGTAGAGTGCCAGCGCCCGCGCCGGAACAAAGCTAACACCCATCCCGATTGCGACCAGGCTGATGATAAGGTCGAAATTATCGAGCTGAACCGAAGGTTCGATTTTCAAATGCGAGGCCGCCATCCATTTGCGCAGCCTCTTTCCGGTATTTGTTTCTTCGGCGAATAAAAGCCAGGTTTGTTCGGAAAGCCACGAACTCAAGGCGGGGCGTGAACCCGGCTGGAATTGTGAGGCTAGTTCGGCCGGCGCAATCAACGTGAATGCATCTCTAAAACGATGCGTGACGCCAAGAGTCCGCGGCAGTCGTGTTGGCGGGCATAATATTCCAAGGTCGAGTTCGTTTGCTTCAAGGCCGATTAAAATTTCCGAGCCCGATTGATAAGAAACGGAGTATTTGACCTTTGGCTGTTGCCGCAGATTTGCGTGAAATAAACCGGGCAAATGCGCCAGGCTGACCGAGTGCGAAACGCCTACGCGAATTTCTTTCTTCGCATTGGCGAAATCTTCCGTGAGACGGCGTAACGATTGGTCCACGTCGCCCAGCAGCCGGGCGGATTCCTGAAAAAGAAATTCTCCAGCTTCGGTTAGGCTCACACTGCGCGTCGTTCGTTCCAACAGCTCAACTCCCAGGCTGTTTTCAATCCCTTGAATTTGCCTGGTAATGGCGCTTTGCGTCAGGCCGGCCGCCGCGGCAGCCTTCGTAAAACTACGATGCTTCACGACCAGGTTGAACAGAGACAACTCGTAAAGATCAAAGGGCGACGTCTGAAGGAATTGATTCATATTACGCATCAATCTATTACACTAATGAATTTCTTTCAAATCCCGCTGTATGAGAAGTTGGCCGCGAAAGGAAAAACTTATGGCAGATAAAAATATAAAGAATCCGGAAAACGTCGCTGGACGGTATTATGCGGACAATACGTGCATTGACTGTGATATGTGCCGCAATATCGCGCCAAAAACTTTTAGGCGGTCGGAGGAAAACGGTTACTCGTACGTTCATCGCCAGCCGCAAACACCCGAGGAGATAGTCCAGGCTGAAGAAGCGCGGACATCGTGTCCGACAGAAACTATTGGAAATGATGGTGACTAAACGAATGGTTCGCTATGCTGCCCGGCAATGAAAACCCCGAAAGATTTTGTGTCGGCGGCGGCGATTTATCTTATTGCCGCGTTCATGATAACTCCGCTTCATGCGCAGGATTTTGTCATCGGACCGGATTATACGAACGCACCGGAGAGCCGGGCGAATCCAGATGTACCCAGGGGTGCGATTTATCATTTCATCATGGATTCGGTGAACAGCAAATTTTATCCGGGGCTCAACGGACCGTATCATCGCGACGTTTATGTTTATGTGCCGAAGCAATACGCGAGCGGAACCGCGGCGCCGTTCATTGTCGCGCAGGATGGCAAAGGCTATACCAACCGGCTGCCGGTGGTGCTGGATAATTTGATCGCGGAACATCGCGTGCCGGCAATGATTGCCGTAATGATTCAAAACGGCGGAGGCGATGGCCGTGGCAGCGAACGCGGACTGGAGTACGACACCGTTTCAGGCAAATACGCGGAGTTCGTGGAAAAGGAAGTGTTGCCAGAGGTGGAAAGCCAATGTCACGTGACGCTGACCAGGGACCCGAACGAACGCGCGACAATGGGAGGCAGTTCCGGCGCCGCGTGCGCTCTGACGATGGCGTGGTTTCACCCGGATCTATATCGGCGCGTTTTGAGTTACTCCGGCACGTTCGTGAACCAGCAATCGCCGTTCAATCCCGCATCGCCTCACGGCGCATGGGAATATCACGAACACCTGATTCCGCAAAGCGACGTAAAGCCGATTCGTATCTGGATGGAGGTGGGTGAAAAGGACCTGGGTTTCGACCGGAACGAGGCCTCGTTGCACAACTGGGTGATGGCCAATCAACGCATGGCTGCTGTTCTAAAAGCGAAGGGTTATCAATATCGCTACTTGTTCGCCAAAGACGCCGGGCACGTGGACCGGAAAGTGGTAGGCCAAACGTTGGGCGATGCCTTGGAGTGGGTGTGGGAGGGGTATCCCATTAAAAATTAAAAAGGAAAAGGGGAATCCAACCGGCCCCAACTGATTTAGATCTGAATCTGTAATTTGGTCGATCGGGCTGTATCGCCGATTTCCAAATCGGCAAATCGCGCGACGTTGTCCGACCGGCAGGTTTTGGAAACCTGCGATACAGCAGACTTGGAAGTCTGCGGTACGATCCTCGCAAACTCCTTATTTTTAATTCTACGGAGCCAGGCGGAAGTATTGTTGCCGCGCGGTTGCCGGAACCGTGTACGGACTGGTGGCGTCGGAAACAGTCGTGTACGGACCATTCAGCGCCGATGCGCTTTCCAAAACGGCCGATGCATTGCTCCACGAGAGCACAACATCGCCCCCGCTTCTGCTGATAGTTAATAATAACGACGGCACGCTCAGGTAGTATGCTTTAATTGAGCCCGCGGTATTCGGATCGTTTAAGAGCACGTTGCCGGATGCACCATTGTAATATAATTCAACCCCGCCGCCGCCCAGTTGCGATTTAAAGTAAATCATTTGCATCGGGTACAGGCCGGCAGTCTGAACCAGGAACTCGAATTGTGTCGTCGAAGGCGCGCGGCCAAAGTTGGCGGCGCCCAGAATCATATTGGTGCTCGTGGGCGTGCTGCCGGCGCTGAATTCGAAGCCGTCATCGCTATAGACATCGAAGCTATACAAGCCCGGCGAAAGTTGCACATACATGGTGGCAGCCATGGCGACGTTATTGCTCGTGCCGACCGCGATGTCCGGGAACGGATTGGTGGGCGAAAACAGACCATTAAACGACGGGTCAATTGCGTAATTGATGGTATTGGCCTCGATGTGAGCTCCGCCGTTCAGGGCTTCGTTGGCGTAAGGCTGCCCGGTGATTGAATTGGTCAATGTGCCGGCCAATTGCGCCACGGCCCGGGCCACGCTGGGCAGGAAATCCGTGGCGGTAGCGCTGTCGTCTCCCTTGGCAATCTGTTCGTCAAAGCCGGGCGAATAACTGGCGGTCAACGGCAACGCCCATGACGTCGGCAACACCGCATAAGACTGGACCGTAAACTGCCATGAATTGGTCTGGAGTACCGAGCCGTCGCCGAAGATGACTTCAGCCGTGTTCGTGCCCGATGCCAGGATATTGGCAAATCCCGGCTGGTAAGTGACCAGCGTACCGGCGGCATTGTTGCTGAGCACAAGGCTGCTGGTAACATTCGTCCCGTTTAAGAACAATTGGATGCTGCCCGGGATGACACTCGTCGTGCGATTGGCGATGGTGAATGAAATTGAAGTTTCGGGATTCGCGCCGGTCGCGCCTGGATAGGGAAAACCGGCGGTCACATAAGGCCCCAACGGGATTCCGTTGGTGACCGCCACCAGGAGCAAATAGCCGATGTTATAGGCGCCGCTGGTACCGATATCAGTGATACGGAAGGTATTGGTGCCGCCAAAATCGATGAGCACAGGATTGCTAAAGAAATCTTTCAACGGCACGAAGGCGTAGTTTTGGGTACCGCCGGTTTGCGGGCCGACAAATGTGCCCAGTACGGCGCCCGGCTGGTTACTGGAGTTGACGGTGGGGGTCGCCATTCGTTCCAGGGACATCGTGGGAGTGGCGCCAAACGTGGCCATGCGGACATAGACGGCATAGGTCACGTTATTGCTCAAGGCGCGGGTGTAATCCTCCCATTGTCCAAATTCGTTATAATCCAAATCATAGGGCTGAAAGCCATTCGCCGAGAAGTTGTTGTGGTCCTGGTCCGTCGCGGCCTCCGTGCCCGGCAGATCGTTGACGCGATAATAGTTTGTCGCCCCAACATCAGCATTGGTATTGATGAAATAGTCAACGCCTTGTTCGCCCAGCAAGTCATAGGTGCCGTACGTTTGATTTGGCTGCACGTAAGAACCCGGCGGTTCAGGCGTAGAGCCATTCACGTAGAGCGCGTTGTCAATGAACTGTCCGCCACTGTAATTATAATCAGCGGCTTCAATGTAAATGTTGTTGTAAGCCGTGAGCCAGGTGTTGAAGGTAAAATTATTGGTCGCGAAATTGCCATTGGCATCCGCGACGATGAAGGTGCCACTGTAATTCATGTTTGGCTGCAGTGCCGGATTCAGCGTGGCCACCAGGTTGGGTGTGCCGCCGCCCACGATGGACATCTGATTACTCTCGTTAACGCCATTGAGAACGAGGCTGACGCTGTTGGAATTGATGGTTGAAAACAATGAAGTGACATCGAAGCTAAGCTCAGCCGGCGAGGAAACGTAAATCGCATCGTTAGTCGGCGAAACCGCAATAGTGGGCGGGACAATCGAGATAGGCGCAACTTCAAGACTGTTAAAGAACACATTCTGGTTCGGGCCGTTATTTACCTCAAAACCTGCGAACGTGATGATGTTCGCGCTCGACGTCAAAGTCGATGACGGGAAGCTGGCCAGGACAGTGGAATCGGTGGCGTCCTTGACGGTCAACTCATAGCTGCCGCCCGATGAAAGATAAAATTCCAACGTCAGGCCCTTGTTCAATTGCGCCCAGGTAATCCCGCTGTCGGTCGCGCCGTTCGCATCCCAGATATAGCAATCATTCACGTTGCCCACGTTGTAAAAGGCGAAGACCGTACCGGAATCCAGGATGATATTTTGGTCCTCAAAATTTGTGTTATTGTCGCTGCGAAGACAGAAACCGACATAACCCGGCGTACTCGACGACGTGTTCATTCCGTTATTTTCTATTTTTACCTTAAAGACCTGATTCGGCGCCACGGCATTGCTCATGCCGCGGTAGCACATGGAGTAGGGCCCGCCGGTGCCGGCGCCATTGCCGTACACTCCCCAGGTTTTCGTCGAGGAATTGATTCCCAGGGAACTGGTGTCGATGTAACGACCGCCGTACACGCCGGACGCGTTGGTTTGGGTCAGAACCCATGGCAGAAAACCGAAGCCGGCATTTTGGCCGTTTGTCCAGGTGGTGTAGTTGGCCGCGCTGTCTAAGGCGATGACCTGTGCCCGGGCGGAGACCGCGCCCAGTTCAATCATCGATGCAAGAACGGCGAAAAGGAGAAGAGAGGTTCCGTTTTTCATAATTCGAAAATGTTTCAACTCAGGGCGCGCCCGACGGCTCGTAATCCCGAATCCTATTTTTCAGGTGATGCTCCAGTATAGGACACTGCGTTAAGTCCCTCCACCGCATGTTTATGTGGTTAGCGAGGCGTTGACAAAAACAGGCGCCGAGTGAAATGATATGATATCCAATAAATCAGCAACCGACCATGATGCATGTGGGCAAATTCGCTCTGACGCCGCGCCGCCAAAACCGGGCGCGGCCGCGCGCCTTTACTCTCATCGAACTGTTGGTGGTGATCGCCATCATCGCCATTCTGGCTGCCATCCTCCTCCCGGTCCTGAGCCGCGCACGGCAGAGGGCCGACCGGGCTTATTGCCTTAACAATCTGCGACAACTTGGGATGGGGTGGATCATGTATTCGGATGACAATAATGAAATTATCCCCGTGAACGCAGACACGTCGGACCAGACGATCAACTCCTGGGTCAAAGGCGTCATGTCATGGGACAGTATTCTCGCCCCCAACTCCGACAATTATAACACGACCAACTTGTACAATAGCCAACTGGGGCCCTATTGCGGCCATTCCGTCGGCATTTATAAATGCCCCGGCGACACCAAGACCGGGGCAAAAGGGATGCGCGTCCGCAGCGTTTCGATGAACGCCTACATGCACGGCACCAGCGCAAATTCGACGGTGCAAAGCGACATGGGAACAAATTATGTTTATACGAAACTGACTGCGATGATCGCTCCGGGACCTTCGGACCTCTGGGTATTTTTGGACGAGCAAGGAGACTCGATTAACGACGGCTTTTTTTTGATTGAAATGGGACAGACGGCAAATTGGATTGATCGTCCGGCAAATTATCACGGCAGGACCGGCGCATTTGCTTTTGCCGACGGCCACGCCGAAAGCCGGAGATGGCGCGATGGCTTGGTCGCTGGTGAGCCCGTTATTGGGGCAAATGCCGGGGCGAACCAAACATTTCCCGCCGATCCAACCGCTGGCGATCTTGCCTGGCTCCAGTCGCACACGACCAAGCAATGAACGGACCCGGGCGGGCCTGACCTGCCGGCGGTAATGACCTCGGGAGTGATCGCGGAATTGACTTTAGTTGCCTGCCGATTCTCAAATCGCCATACTCTAAAAGAAAATGAGCGATAAGCAGGCCAGCGGTGTTTCTTCGTCCAGCGTTCCGAACAAACCAGTGCCCGGTTCCAACGTGACCTCGCGGCTGGATCGTCTTCCCTGGTGCCGCTTTCACACCGTCGTGACCATCGCGCTGGCCCTGGGCTGGATGCTGGACGCCTTCGAAACCAACGTCATCGGCAGCGTCCTCGGCCAGGTCACTAAACTCTGGCAACTGACTCCCAACCAGGGCTCGTCGCTGGTTAGCGCGTGGGTCCTGGGGATGTTGGTGGGCGCGATCGTGTTCGGATATTTTTCAGACCGGTTGGGGCGGAAAAAATTGTTTATTCTTACGCTCATCTGGTACGCGGGCTTCAGTGTCGTTACTGCATTTTCCTGGAATTATTTTTCCCTGCTGGCGTTCCGCTTCCTCGCCGCCCTGGGCGTGGGTGGGGAATATTCGGCGGTGACGGCAGCGATGGTCGAATTTATACCGAGCAAACATCGTGGCAAAACCGCCGCATTGATCCTCGCGGCCTTTCCGGTCGGCGGCATGATTTCCGCCCTCAGCGCCCATGCGTTTCTCCATTCCTTTTCGGCCGACATTGGCTGGCGCATGGGTTTCGGACTGGGCGCGCTCCTGGCGCTGTTCGGATTATGGGTCCGCTACGCCATTCCTGAATCGCCCCGTTGGCTGGCCATGAACGGGCAGGGGGCAGAAGCGGAAAAAATCGTCGGTCGCATTGAAGAAATCGTCACCCGCCAATATGGCGCTGAACTCCCGCCCATTGTCGAGGCCGCTTAT
This sequence comes from Verrucomicrobiia bacterium, assembly GCA_036489615.1. Taxonomy (GTDB): domain Bacteria; phylum Verrucomicrobiota; class Verrucomicrobiia; order Limisphaerales; family UBA11358; genus UBA11358. Next base: position 11,757 of record DASXFM010000566.1, read on the forward strand.
TCACCCCCTCAAACTCAACCCCGCGTGGGAGAGCAATTGAAGGAACTTTTTTCCAGGTACCTCGGCCGTCTGACGTTCGTGTGCTCCCTGAATTTCGCCCAGGCATCAGTCGTCTATGGCATTACGGCCGCTCTCAGTGTTGTGATTTTACCCGTCGTCAAAGTCCCGGCGGAAGACATGCCGAAATTTTATTTCATGGGCTATGCAGGCTCCCTGGGCGGCAGCCTTCTGGCCGCGTATCTCCTCGACAAGATCGGGCGCAAAGCGACCATCCTGGGCGGTTATATCCTGGTCACGCTGGCCGTGTTCAATCTCTATTTTGCCACGACGCCCACAGCGGTGATGATCGGGTACATCGTGTTGATGTTCATTCTGATCGGCACATCGAACTCATCGTACGTGGTCAGCTCGGAAATCATGCCCGTGAACAATCGCGCGACCGGCCTGGGCATCTCGGTCGCCGCCGGAAGGGTCGGCGCCTTTTTCGCGCCACTCTGGATGGGCGCCGCTTATTCGGAGACCCACAAGGCCGCCTGGCCATTGCTCATCCTGACCGCCATGACCCTCCCCGGTCCGATTGCAGCGCTGGTCTGGTATTTCAAAGGAATCGAAGCCAACAACCGGTCGCTCGAAGAGGTAAGCGGAGAAACTCAGCGATTCCCTGATCACCCTTAGCCTTGAACCCAGGCGAAGCCGCAAACTGAAAGCCCGGAAAAAATTGCTGAAAATAATCCTATTGCCCCAATCATTTGACAAGTGTATCATTTTTGGTACATTTGTTCGCGGATGAATTCCGAGCGCCCGCTCAACATTGTATTTTACCAAACCGGCACAGGTCATGAACCAGCGCGGGAATGGCTTAAAAGCCTGCCGAAAGAGGAGCGGAAAACGATCGGCGCGGACATTTTGTCCGTTCAGTATGCCTGGCCAGTCGGCAAGCCGCTGGTGGACAATCTGGGTGATGGCGTCTGGGAAATTCGGTCGCAGTTGCCAAATCGTATCGCTCGTACACTCTTTGCCGTGGTGAACGAAGAAATCGTTCTCCTGCACGGATTCATCAAAAAGCAGCAACAAACACCGGCGCAAGAACTCACGTTGGCGAAAAGGCGAAAAAGAGAATATCTTCAAAATTTATGAAAAAGAACATCCATCGCGGAAGCAACTTTCGGGACTTTCTCAAAGAGGAAGCCATCCTGGAGGAAGTTGAGGAACGCGCAATGAAGAAGGCGCTCGCGCTCGAATTGGAAAAGCTGATCGCCCGAAACGAAATGACCAAGGCGGAAATGGCCGCGCGAATGAAGACGAGCCGTGCTGCGGTGGACCGTTTACTGGACGCCTCCAATCCTTCGCTCACCCTTTCTACGCTTGGAAAAGCGGCGCGCGCTCTGGGCCGTAAAATCAAAATCGAATTGGTGCCCGCGTAGGCAACAACGGCAAGGTAAAGGACACTCTCGCTGGCATCGCTTATTTGTAAACGTCTTTTATGCCAACGGTCGTACAATCATATCGAATTGACGTCGAACACGCGGCGCTGCTTTCGCGCCAAGCCAAACGGCACGGTTTGGAAGTGTCCGCTTTGAGCAGCCTTTACCTCAAGGAAAAGGCACGGCAGGAGGAATATCCCGGTATCGGGTTCCGTGACTCGGTCGGCGGACGGGAGGCATACATGCAAGGACACCGGGTCGCCGTATGGGAAGTGGCCGACGTCTATGATGAGACGAAATCCGTGGCGCGGACGGCAGATCATTTCCGCTGGCCGACGGCACTGGTTCGATGCGCGCTGGCGTATGCCAAAAAATTTACCCGCGAACTTGCCCAACAATGTGAAACCGGGGGCTGACCGCATCGAATATCTGCCGGGAACATAAAAAATGCGCTGAAAGAACCGGCCCAGCGATTTAACACTTTAAAATTTCAACGTGGCGAAGGCCATTTGACAAATTCCACTCCTCTTCGGATAGTATAACAGGAGCTGAAAACAAACCACACATGGTGAAAAAAATCTTTACGCCGCTGGAACGCGACCCGCTTTGGTACAAAGCGGGTGTCATCTACGAAGTCCATGTCCGCGCTTTCTTCGACAGCAACGCCGACGGCACGGGCGATTTCCGCGGGCTCACGCAAAAATTGGATTATCTCCGGGACCTGGGCGTGACTGCCATCTGGCTGCTCCCATTTTATCCCTCGCCGCTCAAGGATGACGGCTATGACATCGCCGACTACATGACGGTGCATCCGATGTACGGGACGCTGGGCGACTTCAAAATCTTCCTGCGCGAGGCCCATCATCGCGGGCTGCGGGTGATCACGGAATTGGTTCTGAACCACACTTCCGACAAGCACCCGTGGTTCCAACGCGCCCGGCACGCCCCGGCC
>DASXFM010000001.1:0-13016 GCA_036489615.1 Verrucomicrobiia bacterium
GGTCCAATTTTTCTCCCGGCCCGCCGAAGGTGCTTCCTCGCTGTCCGAACTGACTCCGGGCGAACGGGAATTTCTCAGCCAGCTCGCCAATGGCTACGCCTACAAAGAAATCGCCGATCGCATGAAAATCAGCATCGACACGGTTCGCAGTTACGTGCGAACGGTTTACGAAAAACTGCACGTCCATTCGCGCACCGAAGCCGTCGTAAAGTATTTGCGCGGGTAAGGCAAAATCGACAACATCACGCCCCTTATGTCCCGTTTATCTCAGAAGTATCTTAAACTTTGTCTCCTGCTGGCCGCGTTGGGTTTGGTATCCGGCCAGGCGCTTCGTGCGGATGGCGGCGGCCAATCTAAACAGAGTGCGCGGACCGCGCCGCCATGGCTTCGTGATGGCATCCTCTATGAAATTTTCCCGCGCGATTTTTCCCCGGCTGGAAATTTGGCTGGGGTAACGGCCCGGCTCGACCAGATAAAAAAACTCGGCGTCACCATCCTCTGGATTATGCCCATCCACCCGATCGGCGAAAAATTCCGCAAAGGCAACTTCGGCAGCCCGTATTCCATCAGCGATTATTACGCGGTAGATCCTAATTACGGCACGCTGGATGATTTCAAACGGCTGGTGTCGGAAGCACACCAGCGCAACCTGAAAGTCATCATGGATTTGGTCGCGGATCATACGTCATGGGATAGCGTGATGATGAAGCACCCGGAATTTTATAAGCAGGACGCCAGCGGAAAAATCATTCCACCCGATCCGGGATGGACCGATGTCGCCGGCTTGAACTACGAAAACCCGGCGCTTTGCGATTACATGATCACCATGATGAAATATTGGGTGCAGACCTGCGACGTGGATGGCTTTCGTTGCGACGTCGCCTACATGGTGCCGACCGATTTTTGGGTGAAGGCCCGCGCCGCGTTAGAGAAGGTAAAGCCGGACCTCATGATGCTCGCCGAAGGAAGCAAGCCCGAGCTGCTGACCACGGCTTTTGATATCGATTACAACTGGCCGCTGATGGCGACGATGAATCAGGTCATCGAGAACGGCGCTCCCGCGACTAACCTCCGCCAAACCTGGGAATCTGCGCGCCTGGAATTTCCCAGGGGCGCGCTGCATATGGAAATCACCGATGACCATGACGAATCGCGAGCCGTCGCGCGCTACGGCGTTCACGGCGCTCTTGCCGCCTCGGTGCTGATGTTCACCCTCGACGGCGTGCCGCTGCTTTATAACGGCATGGAAGTTGGCGACGCCACGGAATCCGGCGATCCGGCGTTGTTCGACAAGCTCACCATTTTCTGGCATCCCAAAGATCGTCCGCCGTTGCGGGAAATCTATCACAGCCTGATTGATCTTCGGAAACAATACGCCTGCTTCCGCAACAATGACGTGAAATGGCTGCGCAATTCCGATGAGAACGACGTCGTGTCTTACCTGCGTAGTGATGATAAGGACGAGGTCCTCGTCGTTATTAATTTTTCCAACCGCCCGGTCTTGACGGGTGTGGACATGAAAGACAGTTCCAATTTCCAGCCCGTGCCGATTTCCGGAATGTCTGGCAACAGCACGGACGAATTATCGCAGCTTCACCTAAACGGTTTTGAATGGCGCATCTACCATCGCACCGTGCCAAACGGCGGCATGGCGAAGAACTGATAGTAGGGCAGACATCAGACGCGTCTGTCTTGTCTGCCGGTTAAGCGGCCTCTGGCCGCGGCTGCAACTTTCAGCCTGGTATTCTTAATGCGCGCCCGCGCTCACCGCTGAAAGAGGCTGCGCCGCCGTCTTCTTGAAGTTTACCAGCAGCAGCGTCAGCAAAGCCGCCAGTCCCATGCTCGCGCCGCCCAGCGCCACGGCCTTGGCCGGGTCGTTGTTCAGGAAATATTTCAGCGCGAAACCAAGCAGGCTGGACGCGACGATCTGCGGAAAGACGACGAAGAGATTGAACAAGCCCATCATCACGCCCACTTTTTCCCGCGGCAACGCCGGCGCCAGCATCGCATACGGCATCGAAAGGATGCTCGCCCACGCGATGCCTACGGCCGTCATGCAGAACAAGAGTTGATATTTGTCCGCTGCGATTGGAACGGCCAGCAATCCCACCGCACCCACGGCGAGGCAGATGAAATGCATCAGCTTTGGCCCGGTATATTTCGTCGCCCACAACAGCACGAACGAGAAAATGAAGCAGACCGCGTTATACGTGCCGAAACAAACGCCCGCCCATGCGCCCGAGGCGTCCATCTCCGGCGAATTCGGTGCGGCGTGAAAAATGTTTTTCGCCACCGCCGCCGAGAAATAAACCCACATGGAAAACATCGCGATCCAGGTGAAGAATTGAACCAGCCCCAACTCCCACATCCGGCGCGGCAAATGAAATAACAACCTGAATATGTTTCCCAACCCCAGCGTCCAGTCAAACTCCCGCGCGCGCATTTCTGCCAGTTCGGATTCGGTGGGAGGATATTCTTTGGTCGTAAAGACGGTCCATAGTACCGCGACTAAAAAGGCCACTGCGCCCACATAAAACGAAAGTTGCACCGAGGCGGGAATCTGCTTCTGGCCCGCGCCGTCAGCAATGTGAAACCAATGCGTCATCATCCACGGTAGGGCCGAGGAAATTGTCCCGCCCAGGCCGATGAACAGCGACTGAATGGCGAAGCCCTGCGCGTTTTGTTCTTCCGGAAGATTATCCGCCACCAACGCGCGAAAGGGTTGCATGCTGGCGTTGATGGTGCCGTCGAGCACCCAGAGCAATCCCGCCGCCATCCAGACGGTCGGGCTATTGGGCATCAGGACCAGTGCCAGTGAGGCGAGGAGCGCGCCGCCGAGGATATACGGACGCCGCCGGCCTAGGCGCGTCCAGGTACGGTCGCTCGATTGCCCGATGAGCGGTTGGATGATGACGCCCGTGACCGGTGCGGCCAGCCACAGCATGGCCAGCGAATCCGGCGAGGCCCCGAGGTAACTGTAGATGGAGCTCATGTTCGCCAGTTGCAGGCCCCAGCCGAACTGGATACCGAGGAAGCCAAAGCTCATGTTCCAGATTTGCCAGAAAGAAAGGCGCGGTTTTTGCATGATGGGTTATTTCAGCTTGGAATAACACAGAAGCTAAAAATCAGCAACTCGCATGAAGATGCGATGATTCGCCGATAAAGCCCTTGGACCGATTCAAGGTCCGGCAATTCAAAGTCCTGGCGATGATTCTCCCTCTACCAGTGGAAGAGGGCAGGGATGAGGGAGACCTGTTAGCAGCCAGCTACTTATTGCAGAAACAGGCGATAAAACGTGTTGGTCGTCAGCGGTGGCGGAACGGTGTAAAAAGTCTGGGTTTGGTTGGTCTGGTATTGAGTCGCGGGGATTTGAGCCCAAGAGGCGTTGGTCAGGGACTTCGCCTGTTCCAGGACCCACTCAACCGATTGCGAAGGCCAGGAAATGACCAGGCCGCTACTCGTAGTCGACACGGAAAGCGACGGGTCCGGCGGATCGCCCAGGGTAAAAACGTGCACATACGCCACATCCACTTCGGCGGGCAGGCTGGGGGCCACCGAGGCTGCCGACGGATATCCCGTATAACTTCCGCCGAGCGCGAGGTTCATAATGATGTAAAATCCCCCGGCTTGAGCATCATAGGGAGCGGGATAAGCGTATCCGGGCGGAGGATTCCAGACCGAGTTGGTGCTGCCCAGGACGCCATCCACATACCAATCGAGCTGGTTTGTATACCACTCGAACCGATAGGTATGCCACTGGGTAACGTCGGCGACCGGTTGATCCGAGGAATAACTGCCGTTGTAATAATGCAAATTTTGTTCAACTTGATTGGGTTCCTGGCCGTCATTCTCGACCACGTCAATCTCCCCGCAATTCGGCCAGGGTCCTTCGACGGCCTGGTCATTCGCGTATTGTTCGCGTGGCATCAACCACAAAGTCGGCCAGAGCCCGAATCCTTGCGGCAATTTGGCCCGCCACTCCACCGCGCCATTGGGATTGACGAAAGACGGAGTCATGTTGGTATTCGCTACTCCTGTACAGTCACCGATGTTCATGGACAGGATGCGGCCGGAAGTCAGCACATTATTGCCGATATTGGTGGCGATCAGCCTCAGTCCCAGGGTGGGGCTAATTTTTATGTTTTGCGGGGAATTTGAGTAAATCTCCAGTTCATTATTCCCGTTACAGGCGCTGAGACCCTGGTCCACAAGCCACATATTGGTATTCAGCGAGGTATCGTTGGTAAAATCGTCAAACCAAATCAACTGCCAGCCGGAGCTGGCATGTACGGGGGACGCTATGGCCATGAAAATTACCAGCCAAATTGCTGGCGCAACCCGGCCCGAAACACGATTTGTAAAGATTGTTAACACCTCCACTATGAATTATTAGCCTAAATAAGGAGGAAAGTCAAAGGAAAACCATGCGATGGGCGTAGAAGTTTTTTGAACCTCCCGTTTTACCCTCACCGCCATGGTCACCGTAGTTGCGGATACTGGCCCCGTGATATGAGGTCAGGGGCGCTCTGATTTAAAAAATCAGGGTTCCAGTAACAGTTACACTCTCAGCTCCACTCCGGAAACTGCGTGGTATTTAGATCCAGCGAAGCGATCGAGGCCACCTCGGAATCATCCAATTTGAAATCCAAGATATCTATGTTCTCCGCGATATGCGCTTTTTTGTGGGAGCGGGGAATGGCGATGACGCCCCGTTGGTAATGCCAGCGCACACACACCTGCGCTACGGACTTATTATGCTTGCTGGCGATGGCGGCGAGGGTGGCGTTCGTGAACAGCCCATGACGGCCTTCCGCCAGAGGCGACCACGCTTCCATTTGGATCCCGTGCTTTTTTAAATAATCATGCTCCGCATCCTCCTGGAAAAACGCGTGCGTTTCGATTTGATGGAGGGCCGGCTTCACCTCGGCATTCGCCATTAACCAATCCAGTTGGTCGAAATCGGCGTTGCTCATGCCGATGGCCTTGATCTTGCCCGCCTGATGAAGCTCCTCCATGGCCTTCCAGGAACCCTTCCAATCGCCACCGGACGGACGGTGAATCAGGTACAAGTCCAGATAATCCGTGCCGATCTTATCGATGGACGTTTGGAATCCGATCTTGGCCTTATCGTATCCCATGTCCGACTTCCACAGTTTCGTCGTGATGAAAAGCTCCTTGCGATCAATGCCACTTTGCCGGATGCCCTCGCCGACATTCTTTTCCGAGTTATACACCGTAGCGGTATCAATCAGGCGATAACCCAGCCCAATGGCATGGGCCACGAGCTCTGGTCCATCCGGGCTGTCGAGCGTCATCGTGCCCAAACCAAGGCGCGGCATCTTCACGCCGTTGTTGAGCTTAAGCCAGGGGATGGATCCTTTCGCGGAGTCTGACGCGGCCAGGGACGACACCCCGCCGAGGCCCAGGAACATGGCCGAGGCCGCGCTGGTTTGGAGAAATTGACGCCGGTTCATTCCGTTGGATTCTTTATGCATATTAAATGAGGTGTTGCTGATGGTGATGATTTTCCTCCGACCGTGCGCGAATTGGCAAGTCATTTCCTGTAGCCAAAAGTATTACGCCATTAAGCTCCCGGTCAATACGCGCGGTAGAAGCGATGCGGATAGCTTTTCCATTGCGGGTCAACGAAGTTGCTCGAAGTGCTGGTGAGGGTATTCGTCCAGATCGGTTGCCAGTTCACCAGGTTGGTGCTCGCCTGGATGGTGACGACCTGGTTGGTCCCGCCCGTGATGGTAAAGCCAAAGTTCCCATTACTTAGGCCAATGTTGCTACCGAGTTGTGGCGGCATAAATAACTCTACCGTCGGCAAGCCGCCGTAAGTTGTGCTCCAGTTGGTCGTGCCATAGTAATAATAAACCTTCGCGCTGGAAGCGGCTCCCGTGAAGACATCCACACTGTCCAGCGTCGGCGCATTGCCCAGAAAGGTGATGCTCGTCAGGCTGGAACAGGAGTAGAACGCCTCGATTCCGATATTGGTGACACTGTTCGCGATCATCGCGTTGGTCAAACTGAAGCAATAGCTAAAGGTAAAGTCTCCGATGTTGCTGATCGTGTCGGGTATCGTCACGCTGGCCAGGCTGGTACAGCCATAGAACGCAATCTCTCCCAGGCTGGTGACGTTGTCAGGTATCCTGACGCCGGGCAGGCTGGAACAGGCGTAAAACGCGCCGATCCCGATGTTGGTGACTCCGATGGGGATGGTCACGCCAGTCAGGTTGTTATTGTACTCAAACGCATAGTCTCCAATGCTCGTGACATTGTTCGAAATGGTATAATTTCCACCAAGGCCGTCTGGAAACGCCACCAGAGTCGTTTGCGCCACGTTGTATAAAATTCCGTTGAGACTGCTAAAAGCGGGATTGGCCGGCGCCACCGCGATATTGGTCAAATTATTATCGTTACCAAACGACTCACTCCCGATATTGGTGACATTGTTGAGGATCGTGACATTGGCCAGGGTGGGACGGGATCCAAACGCGCCGTCCCCGATGCTGGTGACCGGATGGCCATTGATGTTCCTGGGAACGACCACATTCGTCGGCGAGCCAAAAATTTCAGTAATGGTGATCGCTCCGTTATTGGTGGTGAAAGCGAAAGTGTAGGGCAAGGTCACTAGCGGCGTCACCCAGCCACCGTAATTTGTGCCCCAGCCGCTCGTGTAAGGAAAATTATAATAAGCGGTGCCTGATCCAAAAGCCGGTGAACCTTGGAAGATTGTGAAATTATTACTACCTGGAAAGCCGTCGTCCGACGGCGCATCTCCCAGAAAATACGCCCGGCGCAGGTTGGTGCAGGATTCAAACGCGTCATCTTCAATATTGGTGACACTGGCGGGGATTATTATATTTGTCAGGCCGGAACAGCCATCAAATGCGCCGTATTGTATGCTTGAAACACTGTTGGGCAGCGTGACGTTGGTCAGCTTGAAACAGTTTTCAAACGCATAATCCCTAATATCAGTGACGCTGTTAGGAATGGTATAACCCGTTCCGCCCAGGCCGCCCGGAAACGCCACTAAAGTCGTTTGCGCCTGGTTGAGCAGAACTCCCTGGAAGCTGCTGAAAGCTGGATTGGATGTCGCCACCAGGATGGACGTCAATCTATTACAACCCGTAAACACTGAGAAACCGATGCTGGTGACGCTGGCAGGTATCGTCACACTGGTCAGGTTGGAACAGCCATAAAATGCATCTCCAATGATGCTAATGACGCCGTTGCCTATCGTTACATTCGTCAGGCTGGAACAGTCGAAAAACGCCGACACCGCGATGTTAGTGATGCTGCTGGGCATCGTGACGCTGGTCAGGCTGGTGCAGTTTGCAAATGCGTCCTGGCTGATACCCACCACCGGATAATCGCCTACCGTGGAAACTATCACCACATTGCCGCTGGCTTGGGGACTGGCGATGACATAGGCGGTATTGCCATTCAAGCTGTAGTTGACCTGGGCCGTGGCCAGCCATGGCTGCACCAGGATCAAAGCCAGCAACAAATTTTTAAGAATGGCCATTTTCACCGCATACCTTCTGAGCTTACGCGTAGTCATTATTGGGGGCCAAAATCGCAGTGGTGTCAAGCCGCGATGCTGTGAGGTGGTGCAACCTATGCGTGCGCTCTAATCCCTTCGCCCCCTTGGGGGAGAAGGTTAGGATGAGGGGGTCAGCGTCCCACCGCTTGCCTTTTGGAGTTCGAGGCCATCAGCTTTATCAAGAACCCCACCGCTTGCCACGTTTCACGTGGGGGTTTCATCATTCAGCCCAGCGGTTGCCGAGCGAAACGAGGCTACCCTGGGTAACAATCCAAATTATCCCTCCAACCCTGAAAGGGTTGCATCAAAAAGCACCGCCAAAAAAGACGGTGGGGCGAGCATGGGGCGCGTCCCTCCTCGCGAGCCGCCGTCCCATAGGGACATTGAGGAATATAAGTCCCGGAGCGACGGCAGAATTGGCAAAGATGCTTTGAGAGACGCAATAAACCGGTTCCTTCGCCCCCTTGCCGAGTGGTTGATGTACAAATGCCGCTTGCGTTTTGGAGTGCGCCAGTCCTCTGGCGCTTTTTAATGTTCGAAGGTTCATGGTGTCCTCGTGCTTGTCGGGCAGTAACTTTTGATGAAGGCCGAAGCCGCCTTCTGTAGCGACGGTCTATGGCTCAGTGCCAAGACATCGTGGACAGTTTGAGGACAGGACGCTAAACGTATCACTCCGCTTTTAGATCTGAGATTAATTCTAGGTTTTGTTGCTTTGAGGCCATCGGCCTCAGCCATAGTAGCCGAGGGCAAAACGCTTGCGTGACGCCCTCGGAAAACGGACCCCAATCCCCGCGCCCTGAAAGGGCAAACCATCAGATATATCTTACATGTCTTGCGGATTTGACCACGCTCCGATTGCTCAGCCTCTCTTTTTGAAATTTAAAATTTGAAATCATTTGGTGGGGCGAGCGTCCTTGCGAGCCGCCGTCCCGCAGGGACGTCTAAAAATAGCCTGAGACTTTAAGGCCATGTTATCCAATGTTTCCAAGAAAATGCCCATTTCCGAGATGGATCTTATTACGAGATGATACTTTAACAACTTTTGTACCTGGTGGTAATTTGGATACTTTTTCAAGGATCAAGTTACCTTGTTGATAAAAAATTCTTTTAGGAGCTGGCACGCTTTTTCGAGGCGTCGATTTTTCCTTTAGGATTTCGAATCGAACAAATCTGCAAAGGCGAAACAATGCAAGTGGCCCACCATAATGTCTCCAATCAAATTCAGTCCCATTAATGCCGGATGTATCTAGAGAAATAATATCTGAAACTGAAAAGGTTTTATTTCGGCAATCGGGATCAATTGACCACATAGGTCGCGTTGGGTCGTGGGCAAACGCATTGCGAATGAGCCGCGCAATTTGATAAGTATTCTGCACATTCAGATTCTTGGAAGTTTTGGGATTGGAGAATATGGCTCGGATTGCATCTTTGATTACCACGGCCATTAAATAAGTTGCTGACCGATGAAGAAAGCAAGCTGCGTAATCAGCTTGGTCTTGTCTCAACGCAATTTCTTCGTATGCAACACTATGTTTACCATGAATCCATTTGATTGGAAGATCAAGCGGTTGGTTGCCTTGCATGACAGCAACGCGAACGGCCGAAGCTAGTCGGAATTGTAGTTCGGCAGTAAAAAGTTTCCCAATCTGTTCCTCACGATTAGAGTTCACAATCCAATTTATTAAATTCGAAAGTAAAACTAAACAAGATAAGACTCACACAAAAATTTAAATATCCTTTGGTCTTGGTTGCGGTTGTGCACCTTGTTTAATGGTTAAGGTCGTAGGATCGCTGCGCTCAAATAGCTCGTTAAACCATTCGAGGTTAGTGTTTTGCCAGTTGGAAGAGCATTCTATTCCGGCGATATATCGTTTCTTATTGTAAATGATGCCAAATTGTTTTGAATTTCCAGTTCGGAACAAACCTCCAAGTTGTGGAGCGCCCCCACAATAAGGATCTTTACCCGACTTTAGTGCGTCGCAGAATGCACCGAATATACCTCTACTTGTTCGGCCAATTGCTGATTTCTCCCATTTTTCATTCGATTTCAAGAATGTTTCTGCACCCGATCCTTCAGCGCATATAACTTTTGATACGGTGGGGATTTCCTTTTCAACGTTCGTCCACCCCCTGTTGAGAGACCATGAATGTTCCCAGACGCGGAAACGCGATTGCATGTTTTCTTTTTCACGGGTCAAATGGAGTATTGTGAAGTCACTTAATAATTCCCAGGAGCCGCAATGGATGGGGTGATTCTTTTGAGAGCGCGTTAGGACATCCACAATCTGCTCTGTTTTGCTCTCCGCCGAATCTCCGTCACTAAATAGAATCCTTCTATCAATCAATTCGACTAATTGACTAATTACCATGCTAGGAAAGCCAACATGACCACAAAACCCAAAAAGTTCGGGTTGATTGCGACAAGAGAAGACTTTTTGGCCGTGCTTCCACATGACATCTGGCGTTTTTGCCCCTCGCGTTCTTGTCCAACTGATTGCACTGTCTGTGGCAATATAACCCGACGATGGCCCGCGAGAATCAACTCCAATCCATGAAACGAGAGCAGTCATTTAACATTGAATTTATTCACAAAAATAATAACATGCCAATAGACCTAAGAGCAAGTTGGCCTCTGAACGACTTAATCGATTACTGGTCACGGCGCAACTCCCAGGCCCTCCAGATTGACGGGGGGTGAGGTCGAGGACCTATCCCATGGCATTTAATCGTGTCATGGGATGGCTGGGTCCAAGTAATTTTCCATGGCGAAAGGGTAATTCATTTAGCAATTTCCCTTACCCCACCAATGTCCAACCCTCCCATCCATAATGGCCTCAAAAACCATTATGAAATCTCAAACCGTAATCTTCGACGCCATCGTTCCGCATCCTGAACCCGTCAACATCGCCGAACTTCTCACCGACATCGAGGCCGTTATTAAACGGCATGTCATTCTGAGCGACCCTGCCGCCGCCGCTCTGGCCGTTTGGATACTACATACCTGGACCTTTGAGCTGCGCGATACCGTCGCCTATGTGGCAATTGAATCGCCAGAGAAGCGTTGCGGCAAGACCACGCTCCTGTCCGTGCTCGCAGCGATGGCGCATAAGCCGTTGATTGCCTCAAACGTCACCGTCGGCGCGCTCTTTCGCGCCATTGATACCTGCCGTCCGACCTTATTCATTGACGAGGCCGATACGTTTCTCGCCGGCAACGGCACCATGCGCGGCATCATCAATTCCGGCAACACCTGGCGCACCGCCTACGTCCTTCGTCTTTCTCGTTCTGAGAAAGTGGGGCAAGCAGCCAGCCGCGTCGAAGCGCATATGCGCGAAGACGGGTCCTCGCGGGCCGTACCATTCCCTCTCCCAGCCGATCCCTCGCCCGCGGGAGCGGGAGAGGGTGGTTCCGCAAACGCGGGACCGGGTGAGGGCATCGGGGAAAATCTGAATATACTGGGAGAGGGCCAAGGCCTGTCGCGTCATAGCGCAGCGACGGCGGGTGAGGGAGAATCGTCCCTATCGCAGTCCTTTCCCAACCATCAACCATCAACTATCAGCCATCAACCAACTGACTCCGGCCTCAAAAAATATAGCTGCTGGTGCCCCAAAGTCATCGCCATGATTGGCCAGGTTCCCGATACCATCGCCGACCGCTCCATCGTCGTTCCCATGTCCCGCAAACTCACCACCGAAGCCTGCGCACCCCTCGCTGAATTAAACCCTTCGGAAATAAAATCCAAGTGCGCCCGCTTTGCCCAGGACGCGGCCCAATTCATCAAAGAGTCCGCCAAAATCCGCGCCGAAGGCCTCAACGACCGTGCCGCCGATACCTTCGATCCACTCTTCATCATCACCCGGTTGGCAGGGCAGGAATGGGAAATGAAACTGCGTGCCGCTGCCCTCAACCTTGCCGCCACCGCCCAATCTCAACAATCCGGCGCCGAATTGCTCTCGGACATCGTTTCCATTTTTATCCTGTCCAGCAGCGAAAAAATCTTCAGTCGCAATTTGGTCAAAACGTTGCGCGACGGGCAAGGATTGAAATCCTTCGCCTTGAAATATTCTTCCCTCAATGAATATCGCATCGCCCAAATCCTCCGCTACTACGGTATCAAGTCCGCGAACATCCGGATTGGCTCCGAAGTTGCCAAAGGATATAACGCCGCGGATTTCCGTGACGCCATCGCGCGTTATGTCCCGGCTGCCGAAGCCGATGCGCGCATTGCCGAGTTACGCCGCCGGGTGCAACTCCAGGCCGAAGCCAATGTCGAAGCCAAAAAAGAGGCCGCGCTGATGGATCAGGTGCTGGCCCAGGCCATAAAAAACCGGATTCAGACCCCATCCGAAGCTGAAGCGCTTCTACGTTCATTCAAAGTAGGCGAACCCAGCGCTAACGATAATGTAGCGGACTGTAGCGGCTCGTGTAGCGGAAATGTAGCGGACTAAATGCCTCATAATCAATGATGTAGCGGATGTTACCCCTTTTCCAACTTCTATATCTTTTCACTCATCCTGTAACCCATCCGCCCTCATATTACTATTGATAAAATTTAAATTTTAACATAAAGCACATGCGAAGTCAGAAACAACTAACAAACGTCAGATAAACTATTACGCAACATATGAAAATCACGTCCCTTCTTAATCAATCAACCATTACCACAACCATTTGCGCGGGCGCAGTCATGCTCGCCGCCGCCGGCGCCTCGGCGCAGAACCTGTACGTGGACGCAGGCTCGTCCGGCTCCGCCGACATCTATCAAATCACTCCCGGCGGGGTTCAAACCCCCGTTGCCACGGGCATGAATTATCCGGATGCGATCGCCTTTGACAGCCAGGGCAATTTGTTTGTGGCCAACACCGCCCTGAATAATGGACAGCAAGGGAACATCACCGAAGTCAAAGCGGGGGGAGGAACGACCGTGTTTGCCTCGGGGTTGGATCCGGAAGGCCTGGCCTTTAACAAGGCGGGCGACCTCTTTGAATGTGAATATCGTACCGGCGTCATCAATGAATTCACCCCCCTGGGAGTGGAAACCCCGTTTGCAACCGGCCTGGCGAATCCGATTGCGATGGCCTTTGACAACTTCGGGAATCTTTTCGTGGGCGCCGGTTACGGCGCGGGTGGCGGTTATATCGAGGAAATCACTCCGGGCGGCGTAGCAAGCACGTTTGCTAGCGGGCTGACGTTTCCCCAGGGCATTGCCTTTAATAGTATCGGAGACATGTTCGTCAGCGAAAACAGCACGGGCATCATCTATGAATACACCGCAGGCGGAGCGCGAAGCACGTTCGCGACTTTGTCCCAAACTGACCTTAATGGAATCGCCTTTAACAGCACGGGAGACCTGTTTGTGTCTGGCGGCCATAGCGATTCTATCATCGAGATCACGCCGGATGGAACCCCCAGCACCTTTGTCTCGGGCTTATCTTTTACTCCCCAAAATCTGGCGTTTCAAGGACTG
>DASXFM010000060.1:0-6581 GCA_036489615.1 Verrucomicrobiia bacterium
CATGGACAGCGCGGATGCGCAAACATAACCAAAGTGTCCCGGGTGGGGTCCAGCGGTATCGAAGTTCCTAAAATCCAATTAACGGGTGCGTTGCTGGATGAGCCGCTGGCGTTTTCGTAGTCCAAAACCATGACAAGGCCTGTCCCAATACCGGACAACCATAGCGTATAGAGGAGGATTCGCGTGACCAGGGCCTTTCGCATTCGCGGTTCAAAAAGCATTGGCTATGCCATTAAACCGCGTAAAAAAGGCGGAATGTGTGAGAACCCCTGATGCGTAATCCAGCCAAATTTGATTCAACCCTTTCGATGGACCGCATGGTTTTCTCGTTCGAATGATTTTCCCCCATGAACCGAAGAGAATGAGCCTCGTCCCTCGGCTGCAGAGAGCCCATCCTGGCCTTCTCCCATCTTTCGCTCGGAAGTTACGGAGGGCAGGCCCCCTGGAGAAGGAGAATCATCGTCCGATGCTTTGCTGCAACTAATGATTATCATGGTTCAGGGGTTCAATGCGCGAAATATACCGGGGAGAATTTTTACCCTCACGCTCAGCGTACCGGCGTTCGAGTGAGTTGGGTGGCGAGCACGGTCGTACGATTGTTCCGCGAAATAGTTAGAGCGGACTGACGTCCACTGCTACGCATGCAATGGTCATGGCGTCGATAGCCGTCCGTGGTTTCGCGGTCGAGTATTTCCTGGAACCAGGAGAACGCCGGGTGAGGCCACCCGGCCTACATGAATCCATCCTCTTAAACAGGCATGAGTCTGTAGCCGGCCAATTTGAGGGTGGACTGCAGTCGCCGGGGCAAGGGTCGATCAGGATTTAGGCGGCGCGGCAGCACCGCCCTACCATGATCAGTGATATTCCTGGATCGTTTTGACGGTGTAGCCGGATTTTTTCAGGGCGTCGATGCCGAGGGCGGCCGCGCGGGCGCCGCGCAACGTGGTGGCGATGGGCGTGCCGGTATAGACAGCGGTCGTGCGGATCTTGACTTCGTCGGCGCGGGGCGCTGCGCCGCTGGGGGTGTTGATGACAAACTGGATTTCCTTGTTTTTCAGGAAATCGATCACGTTCGGACGGCCTTCCATGAGTTTTTGCACGCGTTCCACTTTCAGACCGGCCTTTTCCAGAATGCCGGCGGTGCCGGAAGTGGCGCAGAGCGCAAACCCCAGGTCGGAAAACAGTTTCGCTACTGACACAGCCTCATCTTTATGAGTGTCGCTGACGCTGATAAAGACTTTTCCGGCGGTCGGCAAGGGCGCGTTGGCCGCCATCTGTGATTTCGCGTAGGCGACGCCGAGGTCGGCATCCAGTCCCATCACCTCACCGGTTGAGCGCATTTCCGGCGAAAGGAGAATGTCCTGGCCGTGAAAGCGGCTGAAGGGAAAAACGGATTCCTTCACGGCGTAATATTCGGGCCGTATTTCTTTGGTGAAATTCAATTCTGCCAGGGTTTTCCCCGCCATGACTTTGGCCGCAAGCTTGGCCAGGGGCACGCCAATGGCCTTGGAAACAAACGGCACGGTGCGGGATGCGCGTGGATTGACTTCGAGGACATAGACCTTTTCGTCTTTCACCGCGTATTGAACGTTCATCAGGCCGATGACCTTTAGTTCGCGGGCCATCGCGTGAGTGTATTGGCGGATGGTATCGACAACCGCAGAGGAAAGCGTATGCGACGGCAGCACCATGGCGGCGTCACCGGAATGAACGCCGGCAAATTCGATGTGCTCGAGCATCCCCCCGATCACGATCGTCCCGGCTCCGGGATGCGAATGACCGACGTCGGTAATGCAATCCACGTCCACTTCGGTGGCGTCTTCGAGGAATTTGTCCACGAGCACGGGTCTCTCGGGCGATGCTTCGACGGCGAACTTCATGTAGTGCGACAGTTCGGCGTCAGAATAAACGATTTGCATGGCGCGTCCGCCGAGCACGAAGCTGGGACGAACGAGAATGGGATAGCCAAGTTTTTTCGCGGCGGCGAGCGCTTCGTCGATGTTCGTAGCCAGACCATTGGGCGGCTGCGGAATTTTGAGCCGATCCAGCATCGCGGCGAACAATTTCCGGTCTTCCGCAATTTCAATGCTCTGCGGCGAAGTGCCGATGATATTGACTCCGTTTTTTTGGAGGCCAAGGGCGAGGTTGAGTGGCGTTTGGCCGCCGAATTGCGCGATGGCGCCCTGGCATTTTTCGCGCTCGTAAATGTGCAAAACGTCTTCGAGTGTCAGCGGTTCAAAGAACAATTTGTCGCTCGTATCGTAGTCCGTCGAAACCGTTTCCGGGTTGGAATTGACCATGATGGTTTCGAAGCCGTCTTCCTTGAGCGCAAATGAGGCATGAACGCAGCAATAATCGAATTCAATCCCCTGCCCGATTCGATTTGGGCCGCCGCCCAAAATCATAATTTTTTTGGCGGAATTGTTTTTCACCTCGTCGTCGCCGCGGTCGTACGTGGAATAATAATACGGGGTGTAGGCCTCGAACTCGGCGGCGCACGTATCCACGAGACGGTAACTGGGCACCAGGCCGAGTTGCTTGCGCAACGCGCGGACCTGGTCTTCGGTTTGGCCCGAAAGACTGGCGATTTGGCGATCGGAAAAGCCCAACGACTTGGCTTTTGCGAGAATGTCGGAATTCAATTGCGGCATCGGGGGTGGAAGATAAATTAAAAAGGAAAGAGGAAAAAGGAAAAAGGGGTCCTGTGCGACAGATGGGACGGACCCAATTACTTGTCCCGTTGCAAGAGATATTGCGCCAAAGCTTCAAGGGCGACGGCGCGGCCTTTGAAGGTTTTTAGCGCGGCGAACGCCTTATCCGTCAGCTTTGCGGCAATCTGGCGGGATTTTTCGAGGCCGACAATGGCCGGATAGGTGGCTTTTTGGACGGCGACGTCTTTGCCGGCGGTTTTGCCGAGTTGTTCGCTGGTCTGCGTGACGTCCAAAATGTCATCGATGACCTGAAACGCCAGGCCCACGTGATATCCGAAGTCCGTGAGCGCAGTCAATTGGGCGGGGGTGCAGTTCGCGCTCATGCCGCCAAGCCGGACTGAGCAGCACAGCAACGCGGACGTTTTGCGCTCGTGAATAAACTTTAGTTCCGGTTCGGAAATCTTTTTTCCTTCCGCCTCCAGGTCGGCCACCTGCCCTGCGATCAGTTGCAGCGAACCCGAGGCGGTCGCCAGTTCCAGAATCATTTTTTCGCGCGGATAACGAACGATTGCTTTGGATTGTGCCGCGATTTCGAAGGCCTGAGTCAACAGGGCGTCGCCCGCCAGCACGGCAATGCCTTCGCCGAAGACTTTGTGGTTGGTGGGTTTGCCGCGGCGAAAGTCGTCGTTGTCCATGGCGGGCAAATCGTCGTGGATCAATGAATAGGTATGGATGCACTCAACGGCGCAGGCGAGCGATAAAGCGTCTTTCTCGGAACCGCCGCAGGCCTGGGCGGCAGCCAGGCACAATGCCGGGCGCATTCGTTTGCCACCGGCAAAGATCGAATAACGCATGGCCCTATGAATTGTTGCCGGCCGGGTTTTTTCCGGAGGCAGAAACCGGTCCAGCGCACGGTTGACGGTTTCGGTGCGCGTGGAAAGAAACTCCTGCAGGTCAAATGGCGTCTTTCGTGACATGGGTGCTTGTTTTAGGGCAAAACGAATGCTCCAGCAATTAAAAACTATTTCCCTCCCAACTGCATGGTTACGGCTTTAACGTGCTCCGGAACAGCCTAAAGGCCAGACACCAAACAGGGCGTTTCGGCCTATCGTTTTTGCGGAAGAATGTTGCAAATTTATCACTTGCGTTAAAATTTGCATCGGTTATTCTTTTGGGCTCTTTTCTTAATGAACGCTGAACTTGCTAAAAAGGCCGCCGAGAAAGTCGGCAACCCAAACGTCCTGGTTAACCTGGTATCCCGGCGCGTCCGGCAACTCAATTCGGGCGGTGGCGGTTTGAGCCGTCCGCTGGTGGACAACGTGGGCAACCTCGGTGTGGCAGACATCGCGTTGCGGGAGATTATTGAAGAAAAAATCGGTTGGGATATGCCCGAAATTACCGAACTGGTTCGCTCGCAGCCAAGAAAACGCAAGAAAAGATAGAATTTTCGACCCGTCGTAGCTGGAGCTACGACCCTGGCTCTTTCAGTTGAACCGTATGTCATTCTCGTTCGAACGGTTCTCCCTCACCCCTGCCCTCTCCCACAGGAAGAGGGAATTATCCGCCGATGATTTGGTGTGGCGATCAATGAAAGTGGTTCGTGGTTCCGATGCACTTTTGAAAAGAAAGAGGGCTCTCCGCGGAAAGATTTTGCCCGACTTATTTGGGCGGCTGCGTTAGTTTAACCCTGCATGGCGGATATAGTCACCAACCACAAGGGCCGGCGCGATTACCACATTCTCGAA
Organism: Verrucomicrobiia bacterium; assembly: GCA_036489615.1. GTDB lineage: Bacteria > Verrucomicrobiota > Verrucomicrobiia > Limisphaerales > UBA11358 > UBA11358. The sequence goes on from DASXFM010000060.1 coordinate 4,397, forward strand.
ACTTTCGAGGCGGGCATCGCTTTGCACGGCACTGAGGTGAAATCCCTGCGCGCAGGCAAAGGGCAGATTACCGATGCTTTCGCACGGGTCGAAAAAGGAGAAGTCTGGCTCTACAATGCGCACATTGACGAGTATTCGCACGGCAATCTCCAGAACCATGTGCCGAAGGCGCCGCGTAAACTGCTCCTTCACAAATCCGAAATCAGGAAGCTATTCGGCCTTGCCGCGGTCAAAGGCAACGCCTTGATTCCCCTGGGCTTTTACTGGAAGAACGGCAAAGTAAAAGTCTCCCTGGCTGTGGGCAAAGGAAAACAGCAATTCGATAAGCGAGAAGATTTGAAGCAACGCGATGCTGACCGTGAACTGAAGCGCGCTACGATGAGAAGGCGGTAATCCGTCCAGCGCACGGCGCCTGCTTGCCCAATAATTGAAGTCAGGGCGGCAGTGGCAGCGCCACTCGCAGGCATTGCCGCCCTACCCCAATTTATAAGTTCTTTGCGGCGGCGTTCCAGTCGATGACGTTCCAAATGGCTTTCAAGTAGGCGGCACGCTTGTTTTGGTATTTCAGGTAGTAGGCATGTTCCCAGACATCGACACCGATGATGGGTTTGCCTTCGGCGCCTGAAATCGCTTTGCCCATGAGCGGATTATCCTGGTTTGCGGTGGAGGCAATTTCGAGTTTACCGTTATTAGATACGAGCCAGGCCCAACCGCTTCCGAAACGTCCCAATCCGGCCGCCTCGAATTTTTCCTTGAAGCCGTCGAAGCTCCCGAAGGCCGCATTGATGCCATCGGCGAGTTTGCCTTCCGGCGCTTTGGCGCCTTTGCCTGAAAGCAGCTTCCAAAAGAACGAGTGGTTCCAATGTCCTCCGGCGTTGTTGCGCACAGGGCCGCGGATATTGTCCGGCACGGACGCGATATCGGCGACGAGCGCATCAAGGGATTTGCTCTCGAGCGGAGTTCCGGCAACGGCTTTATTGAGATTATCGACATAGGCCTTGTGATGGCCGCCGTGATGGATCTCCATGGTGGCTTTGTCAATGTGCGGTTCGAGCGAATCAGACGGGTACGGAAGCGGTGGTAATTCAAATGCCATAATCTTTCCTTTGGTTATTATTCTTGTTTCAAATATCGCCAGCCAAGTTGCGACACCAGCGCGCGAAAATCAAGTGCGGAGAATCCTTTCAAACATCCCGCCGTGTAAAAATTCGCGGACAGTTTTACGCTGGATAAAGTCCATCGGGAAGCCCATCTCAATCGCGCTGACTTCGTTCAGGCGGCTGATTTGGGAAGCGTCGAGCGTCCAGTCGAGGCACTTCATATTGTCGTCGAATTGAGAAAACTTTCGGGCGCCGATAATTGGAATCACGTTGTGGTTGGCGCGCAGCCAGTTTAACGCGACCTGCGCCGGGGATTTCCCGGCTTGTTTCGCAATTTCAACAACGGTGTCGGCAATCTTCATATTCCGATCCGAAAGCGCCTTAAACTGCGGGGTCTTATCCAATCGCTTTTCTTCGGTGGAACCTTTGGCGTATTTTCCCGTCAGCAATCCGCTGCCCAGCGGCGACCACGCGGCAATCGTAAGGCCGAGCGCCTCCGCCATGGGCAACAGTTCGCGCTCCGGCGTCCGCTCCACGAGGCTGTATTCGATCTGCAAGCCGACGAATCGCGTCCAATCGCGCCATTCGGCCAGCGTATTGGCCCGGGCAATCCACCAGGCGGGCGCATCAGAGATTCCGATATAGAGCACTTTGCCCGCGCGCACCATGTCGTCAAAAGCCCGCATCACCTCTTCCACCGGCGTCAGTTCGTCCCAAACATGCATCCAATAGAGGTCCACGTAATCTGTGCCGAGGCGTTTCAAGGACGCGTTCAGCGACTCGATCATGTGCTTGCGATGGTTGCCACCGCCGTTGGGATCATTTGGTTTGAAGGCGTTAAATGAGTATTTCGTGGCGATGACAAAGCGTTCACGGTTGGACTTCGCAAATTCGCCGACCATTTTTTCGCTGGTGCCATCGGTGTAACCGTCGGCGGTATCGAGAAAATTGCCGCCGGCCCCGGCGAACGCATCAAACATTTTGCGGCTCTCGTCTTTATTGGCGCCCCAGCCCCATTCCTCTCCAAAGGTCATCGTTCCCAGGGATAACTCCGAAACACGCAACCCTGATTTGCCAAGAAGTTT
>DASXFM010000064.1:0-20176 GCA_036489615.1 Verrucomicrobiia bacterium
TACCGCCCCAGAAAGCGATGTTGGTCGTTATCGTATCAGGTCCGGCGACGAGATAATTGCAAATGTAATTCAGGTAGTTGGTGAAGCCCGCTGGATTATTCGTGATGTCGTCCGCGGTGGAATAACCGGCGTTGGTGACCCAGTTGTAAATAACGTTATTGACGAAATCGAGGGTGACATTATCGCCGAGGCGCGGGCTGCCAGTGTAGTCATCGGCAAAGAGGTTGTGGTGCAGGCTGACCGGGCCGCTGCCATAGCGCACAAGCGCGCCATTAGGCTCAGGTTGATTGGTAATGCTGTCGGAAAGAATGGACCATTGAACAGTAATGTTCGTGGAGTTCAGGATGGACAAATCGTTATTGGAACTCCACAGGGCCGAGATATGGTCGGCGATGACATTCGACACTGTATTGAATTGCAAAGCGTCGCCACCCAGACCTGTAGTCAATCCGGGCACAGGCGAACTGAAAGCCATTTCATCAGGAATGCCGCCCTCATTTACCACAGTGCTTTGAGTCCCATTCGGCGTAATTTTAACGATGGGCCCATTGGCTACGTTGCACGCCACAAACAAATTACCGGCATTGTCAAATGCCATTCCATTCGGACCGGCTATTGAAGCAAAAGTAGTTTGTTTTCCATTCGGGGTAAATTTATAAATCGTGTTACCGCCTTCAAGAGCTGCATACAAATTCCCATCTCTGTCGAATGCGATTGTGTTGAGTGTCGTATCCAACCCTGTGGCAAAAGTCCGTTGAGTTCCGTTCAGCCCAATTTCGGTAATGGTGCCATTCCCAGAGTTTGCCACAAACAAATCGCCGAAGGGATTAAATGCAACATCGATAGGACCTGCAAAGCCTGTGGCAAACGTGCTTTGCGTTGCGGCCGGCGTGTATTCGTAAATATTGCCCGAATTATAATCTGCTTGGAACAGGTTTCCGGCGCTATTAAATACGACCCCATGGGCGTCTACTCCCGAGTAGAATGTGCCGGACACACCGGCCGGTGTGTATTCTGAAATATAGCCGCTTTCCCCGTTGTTATTATCTGTATTGCCGGCAAACAGATCGCCTGCACTATTGAGTGCGAGGCCATTCGGTTGAATCAGCCCGGCAGCAAATGTCCTTACTGTGCCGGAAGGAGTACTTTCAAATATATCGTTCTCGGAATAATTTCCCGTAAATAGATCCTGGCCAGAATAAGTCGGCCGGAAACGGAGATAGCGAATCACCACATCGTGAGTGGTCACGATCGTCGAGGCGCCCGCGACCGTAATGCCTCCTTCGGGCGCGGTCTGTCCAAGGATGGACAAATATGGATTGGAAATGACCAGCGGGGTTTGCAGGTAAATTACGCCGGACGTATCGAAAACAATCGTACGATTCGTGGAACTGACTGCGTCGCGTAGCGTCCCCGGGCCTGAATCAGCCAGGCTGGTGACATGATAGACCGTATTGTTGGTGCTGAATCCATTTCTCCAGCTGGCGCCCAGGGCGCTGGCGCCCGCGCCTTCCGCGCCGGGGAACGCCGGGAAGTAATTGTTCGTGTCAATGACGGCGACAATGGTGAAGTGGATAAGATTTGTGGTCTGGTTCGGAACGCCCAAATACCAGGTGGCCGCAAGGTTCGTGAGAGCGCTGTTAGTCTGGATTTGGATAAATTCAGGTATCCTGCCCGGTTCGTCACTGCTTTGGAAGAATGGCGGGGCGAAAGGAGGCGAATTAGTCTGCACCGTCAGATCTCCATTACCCGTGAGGTTATACAACTCGAAATGAATGGAATTGACATAGTTCGTGACAGAAGGACCATTCGTCTGCATGACAGAATTCGTCACGACAAAGTAGAAGAAGTTTGTCAACGCGGCGCCGGGTCCGGCCGTGTAATCAAATGGCACGCCATTGGTCAATTGGATCAGCGTCATGTTGGTCGTGGACGTTGGACTCAGATCCAATTCCTGAGCCTCGACGGTATAATTAACCGCATGGGTGTCGCGGTTGAAAACGCCCAAATACCAGGTGCCGGGCGAGAGCGGCACAGGATCGGAATTGGTCAGCACATAGATATTTTCGTTGGCGGTGCCGCTGTTGAAGCTGCCGTAATCGGAACTGGTCAGGTTGGGCAGCGGAAGGCCTTTGCTGACGACCAGGTCGGCATTGCCGTTCATGTGCAGAAGCTGGAAGGTCGCTTCGTAGGCGTTCGTGGACGCCACGTTAAAGCTGAAGTAACGGATCGATGTATTTGTGGCCAGCGTGTCGTTATACGGCACGCCGTTGGTCAGGGCAGTGATATTAAAGTCCACCTCGAAGACGGCCGAAGCGGCGTGATTCCCGGTGTTTTGCAGTCCGATGTAATACGTGCCACCAGGAACGATATTTGTGGGATTACTGTTGGTGGTCAACAACTCGCTTCCCGTAGTCCCGTTAAACATGAAAGTATCGCCGGCGCCTGACCCGGTCGGCGGGTTGTTCTGGTTAAAATAAACATTCAGCGGTTCGGTGGATGAATCCAAAATATTCGAGGCTTCGACCGCCCATACAGGCACAGGGACGGCCAGGGTGACTGTTTGGCCGGGCAGGATGGTGACGTAGGTCGGCTCCTGCGAGCCAATCGAAATCGGCGGAGTCGTGTTGGTCTGCAAAAACATCTGCAACTGCCAGCTCAACAGATCCGCGTTGGTAGCCAGGACGTTATTGCGCGTATCCCAGATTTCGAGTGTCCAGACACCGTTGGCGGATTGACGGTTGACCTCATCCAGCGCTTGCTCAGGTTGGAAGTACAAATTGCCGAGCGGCGCTTCGCTGACTCCAAACGCATCCAGCAACATGCCCGGTTCGATGCCCTGAATCTGCATCGGAAATACATTGGTTTGTGGTATGAACGTGAAATTGCCTGACTGCCAGGTGTTGTTTTCTCCCAGGACGATATTGGTCATATTTCCCAATACGACCCGCGCTTCAGCCAGGCTCAACGGCGGCGTTATCGCGGGATCAAATTTCCCAATGAGACGGTTTGTCGTGTAGGCAGACACGGAATAAATTGCGGCAATTTCCGCATCAGACAGGGCGCGGTTGTAAATGCTCATTTCGTCCATGAGACCGCCGAAATAGTTATTGGTCTCCAGGCTCATGTCTTTGCCGAGTAAAACGTCGCCGGTGGTCTTGGGCACAAAGTTGACGCCCCAATTGGTCGTGGCAACATTGGTACCGTCGTAGAAAAGCATCGCCGTGCCGGAGTTGGTATCGTAAGTAAGCGCGACATGCTGGAAAACGTTGCTCTGGATGAGATTGGGGCCGGAATAAATCCAGTGCGACCCGTTCGTGATGTCCACCAGGTTTGCGAAGAGGCAACCGGTGTTGGTCATGATCAAGTTGGTTGTGCCCGGGACATTGGTGACCGATACCCAGAACTGGACGCCATTGGTTTGCAGGTTAGTCACTTCCACGACGCCGTACATGATGTTGGTCACCGGACCGCACATGATGCCGTTATTGTCCGCCTGGGCCCACAGTCCGGCATATTGGTTGGTAATGCCGAACATAAACGTAAATTGCTTCGTCGGGTCGTCGCAATTGGTCGGCTGCATGAACAGCCAGTTGGTATAGGACACGTTCGTTAAACCGCTGGAATAGGCAAAATTATTGAAGGCACCCTGGGGAGAATTGGTCAATCCAATCCACAAATTGCGGTTCATGCCGCCGTAGCTGGCGAATGTATCAAACACCCAGTTCTGCTCGTCCGCTGAATCCAGCGTGACCAGGTGACCGCCCAGTTCCTGGGCCCAGGCCTCAGAGGTGTTCCAGTTTGTCGGCCCGAGCAAATAATAATAGTGGTCTGTGCCGCGATCCAGGAACGGCCCGGCACGGATGGTAAGATTGGTATCAGAGCCATTGGTCGGGACGCGGGCAAGCCATTCCACCAGCGGCTGCTGGCACGAAAGATTTGTGGGATTGATCCACCCTTCCACAGTGAATCCCGGCCCGGTTCCCACGTCGAGGTATGACGTCTGGAAAGTAGTCGTCCCGCCACCCTCCGAGTTGGTGCTAAAGTTCGTGTAGACCTGCTCAAGGAAAGGCTGTTGGCGGATTTGAACGTAGCTGTTTGTCCCGGCAAAGTCATATTCCTGCCCGTTGTTTTCCATATCAAACGCCTGGCTGACCTCGCCGGCCGGGAAACTAAACCGGCCAATGAGCGAACCATTTTGGCCGTGCTGTTCGGCATCAGAGCTGTCGCGCCCGTCGCCTTCGCCGCGCCACCAACCGGCGATGCCGGGGCCGCGGTATTGGTAGGAAACCGTGACGAGGTGATTCGGATCGAGGAAATTGGTGCGCTGGATAAGTCCGTAACCCAACGCCAGGAAATTCGTGCTGTTCGTGCTGCTTTCGTAAGCAATGGCCGGGTCTGAAACGACGCTGACTTCGTTGTAGTTATTCGTGAAAACGACGCCATTGGTCACTTGCGTCACCAGATTGGTCGGCACCGTCCAACCGCCAAACGGATCATAAATGTTTGACAGGCCAAAATAATCGCCATTTGTGGCCAGGTCCAAATTGCCAAAAGTGTAATTGGTGCCCAGCGAACGGAGGTCGAAGGGCGGAATCGCGAATTTAATGGGCGTGACCGTCAGGTTGGTGTCATCGGTGAACGTCAGATAATTATAACTCGGGAATGTGCCGTTGATTGTATAAGTCCAGGCGTCACTCCCACCGTTCGTATTGCCAAACTGATTGACAACGAAAGTCACATACGTGGACGTGCCAGGGCCAAAGTTCACAGTCACGTTTGTGGTGCCGCTTATCATGCCCGAATTGAAAAGCAGATCCGGGTTCGGCAAATTGGTTGTGAAAGTAGTTGGATCATTCCCGTAATAAACCGTCAATTGATCCGGAATCGTATAGGCATTGAAAAGAAAGGAGATTGAACCGGAAGGATTCTGAAGATTGTAGGAGTTGGTCGTGGGTGCAAAACTCCCATTGGCGGTGGTAGTGCCGATTGAGTTGGTAATGTAAAAAACACCGCCCGCGTTTGTGGAACCGGGACCGCCGCGATTTTCCATTAGTAGAATACGCTGGCCCTGAGGACTGATCAAAGTAAACGCCAAATCCGATATCCGTGGATACTGAACCACAAACCCGACGTTCATCGAGGTAATGGTATTCGTATTCGAGATAAACATTTCCGTATTGGTCGAAGTAGTGACCGCGTTGTTGATAATCGGCACGACATTGGTCGCAGTAAAGAGCTGGGGCTGCGCGGGCGTCCCCGGTCCGTTCAGCAACGCCTGCAGATAGATCGTTTCAGCCATGGAATTCGCATTGTATATCCCAATGTAATACCTCTCGGGCTGCAGCGGTGGACCGTCGGAAATGATGCTCCATTGCCCACCCAGCGTTGGGAACGGAAACGGCGCCGGCGGCGGATTGTCCAAATTTGTTTCAAACAAATAAGTAGTGAACGTGGGATAACTACCAGTATTCAAATACAGTTGAATCTCCGACGTGGCAGGCGAAATCGTATTCGAGATGGAACCAAAAAGCTCCAGGTTCGTATAGCCGTTGGGCAAATCCAAATAGGTATAAAACCATTGGTGAGGCTGGACGGTCACAAAGATGCCGTGAGTCGGATCCTGGTATTTTTGGAGGAATATCTGGCTGTTTACGACTTCTCCGGTTTGTCCCAGCGCCGTGCCTTGTTCAGTCAATTGCCAGATGCCCTGGCCCGCCGCACCATCGAAATTTTGCAGACTTCCCGGGCCGTCCGATGTGAGGGAACCGGGTGTGTCATTTTGTCCGCTATCGTCATAAATCAACGTGTAGGGACCGGGCGGATTGGCGAGCGAATCGTGATTGTTCAACACCACGGACGTTGTGCCATGTGTGATCGAACCAACGAGGGAGCCGAAATTCTGATGCAGAATGACATTGGTCACGATCACGTTTTGGATCTGAATCGGATACAGGCCCAGTAAAAATACATAGGATAGGCCGGGATGCGATGACGTGCCGTCAGGTATCAGCGCGGGCACGTTGATGGCGCTAAGGTATTCGTTGCCGTTTTGGTCCAAACCGCCGAACGGTACGTCAGTGAAAATGGGAATGAAATCGTATTCGGCTCCCATGTGACTTTCAGATTTAACGCCGATGTAATACACTTCATTTTGCGGCACATTGGTGTAGGCGACGAAGTCTGTGCCGCCGGACACAAGAGAGGCGCCATCGCCACTGGCGCCGTTGACGCAATTGGAGACTTCAATTGGATCAAGGTTCAACAAGCTGGCGGCATTGGCATCGGTAGAGCTTCGGGTTACCAAAAGGTCCAGATCGGCTCCGGGCGTGGTGGAGTTATCGTCCGAGTTTGCAAGCACACCCATGCGGGGAATTGAAAGCGTGCTGGCGCCGAAAGTGATGAAGGCCGCGTTGGTGAACACGGTCGAATTCGTAACGATGTAGAAATGCCACTGGTTGGTCATGCCTATCGCAAACTGGCCGTTGGTGCCATAGGTGACGGTGTTTGCAGTGAAAGCAACAACATTTGTGCCCAGCAGTGGCGTATTGGCCCCGGCGGTTTGATTTAACAGGATCGTGTTCGTTTGCGCTACGGTGATGTATGTATTGGTGGGATTGTAAATGACCCCGCTGTCACTGGTCACGGTCATCGCATTGCTGATGACGCCCACATCGCCGGAGGAAATGACCAGCGCAAAATCCTGCACGTCATTATTTGTCGCCTCGGGAACGGCATTGACGTTGACCCGGTTGCCGATGACGGTAAAGGAATAGTGAGAATCAGGCACCCGATTGGTCGAGAACGGCGTAATCATGACATCCTCGACGTTGTTGATGGTGTCAATCAAGGGGGCATTCGTGGGGTTTTCGCGGTTGTTAAAGCCAGTCGAGGCAATATCGTTTCCGTAGTAGACGACGCCCGGGTTGTCCATGTCGGTAACGACCAACTCGAGACTGTTAACCAGTTTGACGGCGGCCGCCGGGTCGCCGGGCGGATCCGTCCATGCCAGCGTCGCGCGCAAGGGCAAATAATTTCCGAAGGAATTCGTATTGAGTGTGACATTGAACGTCTCCTGAGCGCCCGTCGCCAGTGCGTTGGTCACGTTTTGGTCGCGGAAGAAGGTTGAACACCAGGCAGTGGGCCCGATCACGTTAGTTGTGGTTATCGGGATGGAATTGGACAAATCAGGCAGACCCCATCCTTCATAATTGATGGATGTATCAATTTGCACGCTATAACCCGCCGTCTGGCGCGCGCCATTGATGGTCATGGCCTTGAGCAACGCCGGGCTCGGGATAAAGGGCGTGGAATAATGATTGGTAAAGTAGTCCTGAATCAACGCCATGAATCCCGAGATGGCAGGCGCGGACATGCTGGTTCCGCTCTCATAACGGTACCAATTCCCAGGAGGACCCAGGCCGTCGTTCATCCCCTGCAAGACCTGATAATAATTTCCATCGTTGTTGGTCGTTTGCACATCCACAACCAGATCGTAAGCAAGGGGAGCTTCAGTGACGTTGCTTGCTTCCACGGACCAGTTCTCGTTCTGATCCTGCACCACAGTCCCATCAACAACATAATTGGTTCCGATGACCCCAAAACCGGGATTCGGGCTGTTTGTCTCGAGATAGATAGGTATCGCCGGCAAATTAAACGGAGGTGGATAACCGGGTGGCGAATCGAGATTGGTTACGGTCTCGAATATCACGGCAACCGTGTTGCTCGGCACATAAAATCGGAACGGTGAGCGACTGAAAGAATTGGTCGGAATCAGGTCAGGAAATACGTAAACTGTATTGTTCGTGGGATGGTAATAGGCATTGGTGTCCCATTGTTCTGACCGGCAAGAAACCACAAAAGTCCCGGGGGCGACAACATCAGGCTTGAACCGGCCAAACGTCCCTTCGGTCCCGATACCAACATTGCCGTCGCTCGAAGAAGCCCACACCAGATTAGAATTGATCGTCCATCCCAGCCACGGCTGGGAAATGGTGCTATCGGCATTGGTTACCTGATTTGTGATGTAACGAAATTCTTCCAGGGCACCGACCGTCATTACGTCCTTGGCCGTGCCCGGCGATTCAATGGTATCGGCGATGCCTCCATTGCCGTCATCACCGGCGGCAAAAACATATAATACCGGTTGCGACCCGCTGGCAAACGGCAAGGAATCACGCGTGGCCGCATCGTAGCTGGCCGCCTCAAGATCATAATCCTGGTCGCCGTTGCCCCAACTGTTGTTAGAGATGAGAGCGTTGGCCGTTACCGCCGACTGCTGAAGATCCTGGTCCGAATCCAAATAATTCATCGAGAGCATCTGAGCATTGGGGGCTTTCCCACGGAATTGTCCTGCGGCTCCATGCCCGTTGGGCAGCACAGAACCTGAGGCGTTGGTCACGGTGGATGATTCAAACCCGTCGCCGGAGATAATTCCGGCCACGTGAGTTCCGTGACCGTTGATGTCCACTCCATTGGCCGGGTTATTGTAAGTCACACGGTATGTTGTTACGCCCCAACCCAGAATGTCGCTACCGCCAGGACTAGGCGGCCCGCCAAAATCAGGATGATTGGTATCTATACCCGTGTCATTCACTTCGATCGTAACGTTTGAACCGCTGAGGTTCATATAATTCGTTCCGGTTATGGAATTAACCGAAATCTTCAACGTCGTGCGCGCCAGATCATTGGCCAGACTCCGATGATAGTATGGTTCAACGATATGAACCCCGGGCAGATCCGCTATGGCAGTCCAATCTGCCGGAGGCTCGACTTTGACAATGGGGTAACCCGCCGCCGAGTTCTCTTCAGATAGAATTATTCCTCCCAGGTTCCGGATTTGTTGGAGGGTGTCGGCGGCGTCATCGGCAAAAAGCCCCAGATTTAACTGCACTTCCGGAGGCAATGTTTGCTCCGCCATCGGCAACAGCGGTGCCTGGACTTTATAATACGGCTCGTATGGGATGACCGCCTGGACCTCGGGATTGCTGGCCAGCGCATCTGCCACCGCTTCCGTAGCCCGCACAAGATAGGCGTTGTTCGGAATATAAGAGACGATACTTGCGCCCGCCCCGGCGAGGATACCCCGAAACAACGGACTGATTGTCCCGCGCGCCTGCACCAGGTACGAACCCGGGTCGCCTTGCGCCTGTAAATTCTTTGGGATGGAGAGGTTTAATTTGGAATCAGTATCAATAAAGGCATTTTCCAGCAAAATCACATGGGGATTGTGCATTAACCGGGTGAGCGAATTGGTCGTATTGCTCAAACGCCAGGCAAATTTATTGGTCTCCGCGGATCCAGCAGCCGACTTTGCCGCGCCCGCAGACGCCTTGGCCGCAGCCGACGCCGAATTCAGATTAGCGGATTGGCTTCCGGCTGAATTTCCATTTCTTGGGGTATGGTTTTGGCGCAGGTAAAAAAACACTCCCGCCGCGAGGAGCAACAGGACACAAACCCATGTAAGCGGATACCGTCTCATTTACAGTTCTCGTCATTATTACACAAGCGATTTCAAAAAGCGAGTGTAAGTACAAAATATATACACAAAATCGTTAAATGCCTTTAAATTGATGTTTTTCGCCCCTTCGGGGCACGGCATAATTAATTGTCTACTATTCTATAAAGGAACCCCTGGGAAAGGTTACAAAGAAGCTTCGAGCACCGCGTTCCCACTGGCACATATCCCTGAAATGCCCAAAAAACGACTCACGGGCGCCGGAATTCGTTTCTCACAGCACTGATGTTGACATTTCTTTTGGAACCACTAAGGTGCGTCCGTTATCTGCCCGTAGAGCAGCAACAGCCCGATTTTTAACGGGCTGCAAAGAAACAACAACCTCAATTTTATGGCCGCGAAAACTGCTGAAAAACCCGCCGAAAAACCAACCGAAAAGTCCGTTGAAAACAAAGCTGCGGCGACCCGTGCCCGCGAGCTGGAAGCCGCAATTTCAACCATTACCAAAAGTTATGGCGATGGCGCCATCATGAGGCTCGGAGAAGCGCATGCGCTGAAAAAAATTGAAGTCATTCCCACGGGCGCTCTGGCGGTCGACCTCGCATTGGGCGTCGGTGGCGTTCCGCGGGGACGCGTTATTGAAATATTCGGCCCGGAATCATCGGGCAAGACGACCCTGATGCTCCACGTCATTGCCAACGCCCAAAAAGCCGGCGGATTGGCGGCATTCATTGACGCGGAACACGCGCTGGACCCGGGTTACGCCAAAAAGCTGGGCGTGAATCTGGACGATTTGCTCGTCTCGCAGCCCGACTCGGGCGAGGAAGCGCTGACGATCTGCGAAACGCTGGCGCGTTCCAACGCCATGGACGTGATCGTGATTGATTCAGTGGCGGCGCTGGTGCCCAAAGCGGAACTGGAAGGGGAGATGGGCATGCACACAATGGGCATGCAGGCACGGCTGATGTCGCAGGCGCTCCGGAAATTGACCGCCGTCTTAAATAAATCCCGGACAACGTGTATTTTTACAAATCAACTGCGGGAAAAAGTGGGCGTCATGTTCGGCAACCCGGAAACGACGCCTGGAGGCAAGGCGCTAAAATTTTACGCGAGCGTGCGCATGGATATTCGCCGCAAGGATACACTAAAGGACGCGGCGGGCAACGCGGTCGGCAACCACGTGAAGGTCAAGGTCGTCAAAAACAAAGTCGCCCCGCCGTTCGCCGAGGCTGAGTTTGACATCATTTACAATCACGGCATTAACAAGGAAGGCAGCATTTTGGACATGGGCGTGGAAAACGGGATCGTCGAGAAAAAGGGCGCCTGGCTCCAATTCGAAGGCGAACTGATTGGCCAGGGCAAAGAGGCGGCGCAAAAAGCACTCGAGGAAAAACCGGCGATTGCGAAAAAAATCGTGGATGCGATTTGGGCCAAACGCGCGGGCACGACAAACAATTCGTGACGAGCTCGCCGCGGCAAAAGCGCTGAATCAAGCCAAGGCAGGAGAATAAGCGAAAAGCAATTTCACGCCCGCGGCTGGACACGTACAAAACAGGCGGGGTGTTGCGTATTACGTCAAGCAGCACTGTAGTCACAGGCCATTCTTGACGCGCCACGTGCCACGCAATACGACGTTTAGCCTGGACCAAGTCCCGCCACCAGTACCCGGCCCCTCTTAAGCCGTTTCCTTCAGAATCGCCAGAAACTGTTTCATAGCCGGGGAGAGCACTTTGCTCTTTTTGTAGATGGCGGCCAGGGGGCGGTAGAAATCGCCGTCCTCGATTGGCACGGCCACGAGAGTTTGCTTCGAAATTTCCTGCTGGACCGTGCCCATGGGAACAATGGAAATACCCGCGTCAATTTCAACGGCGCGTTTGACGGTTTCTACGTTATCGAATTCCATCACGTGTTTCACTTCCACGCCGTGTTCCTTCAAAATTTTGTCGAGCGCTTTCCGAGTGGGGATGTCTGGTTCAAAACCGATGATTTTCTGGCCGGCGAGCGCCTTGAGTTTGACATCTTTCTGTTTGGCGAAGGAATGGGTCGGATGGCAGATGAGCGTGAGCGGTTCCTTGCGAAGCGGGACGATTTCCAGTTTCGGCTCCTTGACCGGGTAGGCGACCAGGCCGATATCCACGACATTGCTCAGCACATCTTCATAAACCTGGTTGGCCCGGCGATATTCCACGTGAACATTCACGGTCGGATAATTCTTCATGAACCGCTTGATATACGGCGGCAAATCGTGAAGGCCGATAGAATAAATCGTGGCGACGCGGATCGTGCCGGATATAATATCCTTTAATTCCTGAAGTTTGCTGTGAAGCGATTCGTAAGATTGAATAATCTGTTTACTGTAATCATACAGCGTCTGGCCTTCACGAGTGAGGCGAAATTTCTTTTTACTTCTTTCGATGAGCAGCGACTTGAAGGTCCGTTCCAGGGCGCTGATTTGCTGACTGACAGCCGATTGCGTAACTCCGTTAATTTGAGCAGCTTTTGTAAAACTTTCCGTTTCAGCCAAATCGCAAAACACTTTTAAACTTTCTATTTGCATATCCTCAACATTACATCAAAAAATCAAATTGTCAGTCAATAGAAGTATTATTTTTTTTTTACTATTCAAAACTGCCCCCCGGACCCCAAAAACGACGGGATGTATCAATTTCCTAATCCTGACTCCGTCCGAGGACGTGGCGCGCTTTGCCGAGAAGGTCGCGGCTGGTGAAAGGTTTTTGCAAATATGTCAAGCCCACCTGCTGCTCCGGAGAGAGCACGCAACCGCTCATGCAGAGGATTTTGATTCCCGGCTTAAGCTGGCGCGCTCGCTCGATCAACTCGCGTCCGCTCATCGCCGGCATCACCAGGTCGGTCACGAGCAAATCCACTTTGACGTCGTCTTTGGAAAGCATCGCCAGCGCTTTTTGTCCGTTGACGGCGGTCAAAACTTTGTATCCGTATTCTCCGAAGATGGTCTCGGCCATCGTAAGCAGCATGCTTTCGTCATCCACGACCAGGATCGTTTCGCCGCCGTGCAAGTCGGCGTCGGGAACGGCGCTTTGACTGACCAACTGCTTTTCGGCCGGCAAATAAACCCTGGCAGCCGCCCCGGCCCCGGGCTCGCTCGAAATCGCGACGCTTCCGCCGTGGTTGGTCACGATGCCATAAACCAGCGCCAGACCCAGGCCCCGATGCGGCGGCCTTTTCGTGGTAAAAAAAGGTTCGAACACACGGGACAGGTTCGCGGGTTCGATGCCCGTGCCGTTGTCGGTAATCTCGACGCACACATACGCTCCAGCCGTCAGCTTCGCGTTTCGGTCCTGGGTCGAACTGGTCAATTCCACGTTCCGGGTGAGGACCCGCACCTGATGGCTGCTGCCGTTCATGGACTCGACGGCGTTTTCAAGAATTTTCGTCAGCGCCTGTTGCATTTTGGCTTCATCAAAACGCGCCGCGAAGAGATCTTTGTCAAGGGTCAGGGTCCACGAAACTTTGTTGCCGTGCGTGCTTTTGAAAAACTCCACGCATCGCGTAGCGACGGCGTTAAGATTCCCCGGAGAAATCCGGCGGCCCTGCTTTTCCTGCTGGCTGAAGACTCCGAGCTCATTGGATATTTCCGCGGCGCGCGCGGCGGATTTTTCCACTTCCATGAGTGAGTGCCGCCAGGGATGCCCCGGTTCGGCCTTGCTCAAAAGCAGCGACGTATGGCCCAGCACGCTCGTCAGCACGTTATTAAAGTCCAATGAAATGGTCCGCGCCAGCTGCAAGGCGCAGTCGAGTTTTTGCTTGTGGATCAGCGCCTCGGAATTGGAATTGTTTTCCGCGGCCTTTGGAGCCGCGGCTGCCACGAGCGCAGGGGCAGGTAGCGGGACTGGTGCAGAAGCAGGCATTGGGGCTCCAGCCGGCGCGGCCGTCAGGGCCGGCGCAGGAAACAATTGCAATACGAACCATTTACGGCCCTCCCGGTTAAACGGGCAAATAGACGCCGTGAATAGCGTCATCGCGCCGCCCTTCATCTGAAATTTCAATGGAACCATCGTAACGGCCGATTGCTCCACGTGAGAAAAAAACTGCTCCACCGTTTCGCTGTTTTCCTTTGACCAAACCGTCGACAAGGGCGGCTTTTTGCCATCCACAGCATCGCCAAAGATGGTTGCCGCTGAGGTGTTTGCGAGCACAATGGCGCCCTGCGCATCCACCAGCAATGCCGGCCATGCCGCGCTTTCAAGACCGAAGACAATTTCAGAACTCACAAAAAATTCAGCCTACCTGTTTTAAAATAAAATTCAAGGCGCGCCCGCCCGTTTCCAGGTCTATCATGGCAGAAACCCCGCCCCATGGGTCAGCAAAACAATCATCCACAGCCATTTTCGTTCCACTCGCACACCCTAAATATACAGCAAAGACGGGGATTTTTCAGCCCGGTTCGATCAAATGCCCAAAGAGGCAGAGCCATAAGGACATTAGACGTCCTTCGGTTGTCAGTATTTAGCTGCGCAGCGATTGACGCGGCTCCCGGCATGGTGTAGCCTTCACTACATTATGAATATCGTGGAACATTGTGAATCCGCGGCAACATCCAATTCCGGCCCGCCACGTTCGCGCGCGGAAATGAGATGAAAGGGGCTGTGGACAACGGCCACGGCCCGAACAGAACCTCCGAAAATTCCGGAAGCCGTCCGGGTGCGCTTTCACTGGAAAACGTCCATGGTTCGGTGCCTGTGCCGGACAAACGCTCGGGTTTTTGGCGCCAAATGGCGGCTTTTTTCGGACCGGCGGTTTTGGTCAGCGTCGCTTATATGGACCCCGGTAATTGGGGCACTGACTTGCAAGGCGGCGGCCAATTCAAATACGGACTGTTATGGGTCGTCGCGCTGGCGAGCCTCATGGCTGTCTTTTTGCAGGTGATCGCCGCCCGCCTGGGCGTGGCGACCGGACGCGACCTGGCCCAATGCTGTTACGATTGGTATCCAAAATGGACGCGGTTGCCGAACTGGCTGATGGCCGAAATTGCCATCATCGCCTGCGACCTAGCGGAGGTTATTGGCAGCGCGGTTGCCTTGAACCTTCTTTTCCATATTCCTTTCCTCTGGGCAGTCATTATCACCGGCGCGGACGTTCTTTTGCTCCTGGCGTTGCAGGGCCTTGGAATGCGAAAGATTGAAGCCATCGTTCTGGTGCTCGTGGCGACCATCGGCGTTTCATTTTTTATCGAAATTTTTATTTTGCCGCAAACGCAGCCCGATTTTCTGGAGATGGGCCGGGCCCTGATACGACCGCGCATCGCATCGCCGGAGATGGCCTACGTCGCCATCGGAATCATTGGTGCAACGGTCATGCCGCACGTGCTCTATCTGCACCCGGCCCTGGTTCTCAGCCGCAATTTCAAAAGAGACGAACAATCCATCCGCGAAGCCATCCGTTACAACACGCTGGATGCCACGGCCAACCTTTCGGTCGCGTTCCTGGTCAACACGGCAATCCTCGTGCTGGCGGCGATCGTGTTTTACGGAAAAGACAGTGTCACCGTGGCCGGCGGCCACGTCATCCAGTTCAACGAATCCACGGATTGGATCCGGGCCGCCTATTTGACCCTGGCGCCGCTTCTGGGCACCGCCCTGGCCAGCGTGCTGTTTGCAGTGGCGTTGCTGGCCAGCGGCCAAAGCGCGACGATCGTGGGAACATTGGCCGGGCAGGTAGTGATGGAAGGTTTTATGCGCTGGCGCATCAAGCCCTGGGTGCGCCGCCTGATCACCCGCCTGGTCGCGGTCGTGCCCGCGGTGATTTTTGTCGCCATTCGCGGCGCCGACAACATTAATGATTTGCTGGTCTTGAGCCAGGTTGTCCTCGCTCTGCAATTGCCATTCGCGATGTTCCCCCTGCTCCACTTCGCCAGTTCCCGAAGCAAAATGGGCCAATGGCGGCTCGGCTGGTTTTTACTCATCGCCGGCTGGACCTCGGCCTTGCTCATCACAGGCTTTGACATTTACGGATTGCCCGACGCCTGCAAACAGGCGTGGCATACTCTCTTTGGAACAATCCCCTGATTATATAATTCAGAAAGTACAGCAGGATGTTTCAACGCCTGAGCGTCACACCGTCGGCGCCTTGACACGGAAAAGCCGTTGATTCTTGACCGCCGGACGGCGGATTTCCTGGCGTTTATCCGGGTAGCGGCGGCGCTTGATGGTTTTGAATTCCACCGGACCGCGCTTTCGCGCCGAGTCATACAAGGAACGTATGATGCTGACGTCCCGCAATCCTTCCGCGCCAGACGGCTCAGGTTCGATATCGTTGAGAATGCAATCGGAAAAATAGATGATTTCCGGAGCAAACTGGTCGCGCAACTCGCAACATTTTCGTTCCGTCCGCCCCTTCACCGTGAGTTCGAGGATCGCCGCCACCGAATAATCATAGGCCTGGATGACGCGCAGCTTGCCTTTGGTGCCGACAACTTCAAAATCGGCCGTATCTTCGGCGCCGAAACTGACAGTAAATCCCGCCAATCTTTCTTTGGGAAAGCGCATGATGGCCGCCGTCATTTCCTCGACGTTTCGGAAACGCGAATCCGCCCCGGCGGCGGAAAAACAAAATCCTTCGAGGGGTTCGTCGCTGAACATATAACGGGCCGCGTTGATGCAATAAATGCCAATATCGTAAAGCGTGCCTCCGGCGTATTGTTTTTTGGTGCGGATGTTTCCCGGACTGACTTGCATGGTAAAAACCGAATTAAAAATCCGCGGCTCGCCAATTTGTCCCGAGCGCACGACTTCCATTGCCTCGAGGTTTCCCTGCTCAAAATGCAGACGATAGGCCGTCATCAGCTTCACATTATTTTCGGCGCAGGTCTTGATGATGTCCTGGCAGTCTTCCTCCGTTACGGCCAGGGGTTTTTCACACAGGACATGGATGCCCGCCTGGGCGGCGCGAATGCAATAGTCGGCGTGCAGGTTGTTGGGCAGCGCGATATAAACGGCATCAATGACGCCGCTATGCAGACACAACTCAAAATCATCGTAACTGAAACAATTCTCGACGCCGTATTCACGCGATAGGGCGCGGAGTTTGGCGGGATCGTCGGAGACGAGCGCCGTCAATTCGGAGTTTTCCCCGGCATGGGCGAATGCCGGCAGAATGGCGTTTTGCGCAATGTGGCCCAATCCGACGACGGCATATCGGATGCGGGCGCGGGACGAACGGTTCGAACGGCTGCGGCTGGCCGAGGACGAGGTGTGTCTTGGCTTCATAATTGATTAGTAGCGAGTGAAACGGATCGAATTTATTTCTAGTGGATGGACGGAGAAGACGTGTTTCCCATCGGCCGATACGGCAGGACCACGCGAATGGGATAATTTGTGTAACCGGCGGACGGATTTCCGTAAGGCGGATTCGTGATCCAATACATGGAATTGGTGTTCCGGAGGTACGCTTTGGGGATGCCGTTCGTAAAATAGGCGCTATTGGATCCATAAGTGTAGGCGTAAGGATAAGGATACGCCGGGGCGTTGGAATTGACACTCTGTGCGGCCACGGGCGCAAGTGGTGCAATGGGTGAACTCGCTATTGGCGCGACGGGAGCCGGAGTAGGTTGTGCGCCGATCGGGGCAACCGGTCCCACCGGCGCTGCCGGGGCGACAGGACTCGGCGCTACCGGTGCGACTTTGGCCTGGTTCGCCACATTCGCCGGCGTAGCCGGCGGTGCGCTTCCCGCGATCAGGCAGTGGATGACTGCCAGAATCGCGATGATCAAAACAACATATTTTGCATTCACGTCACGTTAAGTGCCGCGCCATCGTTATACTCTCCGCGCCAGTACGTCATCCCCTGACCGCCCTGGCCGTGACACAATCTAGCCCACCGGCTGATCGACAGAACTGCTTGGCGGCGGCGATTGGTTATTAGGCGCCGGGGCTGGACTGTTCGGAGGTGCAGCCGGGGCATTTTGGCCATTCGCGGGACCGGCAGGCGCGTTTTGCCCATTTGGCGGGGCAGCCGGCGCATTCTGGCCGTTCGGCGGCGCAATCGGCGGGTTTTGGCCATTCGGTGTATTTTGGTTTCCCGGCACTGCTTGATTGCCGTTGGGATTATTTCCATTACGCGTCCCGCTGCTGCGCGTCCCATTCCCATTTGGCGTATTGGGCGCCGGTTGGGTCCAATACAGCGAATTCCCATTGTGCGGCTCCCGGCGCGTTCCCCGGGGCTGATTTCTATTTTGGGAGTTGGCTCCCGGATTTTGGGTCCAATACAACGAATTTCCATTTTGCGCCCCGCTGCTGCGGGTCCCATTTTGGAGGCCGTTATTATTATTTATATTGTTGTTATTTATATTATTGCCGTTGAGAGGCGGCATGTTGGGATTGCGGGGAGGATTTTGATTATTTGGGAAATTGGGATTGTTGGGCATGTTGGGATTCTGCGGCGTTCCCGGCGCTGGAGCCGGCATTGACGGGACGCCATTAGGCGCCGGAGCCCCGCGCGCACCGCCGTTGACGCCACTGCGATTTCCCGCGGCTGCGCCAGTGCCGCCGGCTCCTGCTGCCGCTCCGCCCGCACCCGCGGCTCCGCCGCCGGAGCCACCACCGCCCGAACCTCCAGCGGCCTGACCACTGCAGACAGCAGTCACGCCGGTGAGGATGATTGAGAATAATATTTTTGCTTTCATAGAATTTCAAAAGCAACGGAGGTGCCACGATGTCTCCATGCGTTTCCACAATGCTGGATTGGCCGCCAAATCAGGCGCCGAAAATCAAATCCGCATTTTGCAACCTTTCGAGCGTGGCAATTTGCATTTTTCCGATTTCTTGCTCACGCCCTCCCGGCATTTCGGAGCTTTTCAATGGCACACAGCCAGCTAAAACACTCACGGAGGAAGCGCAGTACTTATTTATGGCGCAAATTTTTCGTCCGCGGACCAACACCATCGCGCGTGCAAGTCTTGCGATGGCGGCACTATTTATTTGCGCAAGCGGTTGGGTTGCCTACGCGGTTTATTGGTCGCCGTGGACCACGCTTGAAATGATACCATTGAAACAGCCGGTCCCCTTCAGCCACAAACACCACGTTTTCGGCCTCGGCCTGGACTGTCGCTACTGCCATACCGGCGTTGAGAAATCCGCCTTTGCCGGTTTGCCACCCACCGAAACCTGCATGACGTGCCATTCGCAGGTCTGGAAACAAGCACCCATGCTGGCGCCGCTCAGGGAAAGCATGGCGCAGGACGTCCGGCTGGCCTGGAACCAGGTGAATCGCACGCCGGATTTTGTCTTTTTCGATCACAGCGTCCACGTCAACCACGGCATCGGTTGCGTGACTTGCCACGGACAGCTGGACCAAATGCCGCTGACTTGGAAATCCCACACGCTCTACATGAAGTGGTGCCTCGATTGCCATCGTACACCCGAAAAATACATCCGCCCGCGCGAGGAAGTTTTCAATCCGGAATGGTCCGCCACAAATCAAATCGCCCTGGGGAAGAAACTCGTCGCCGAATATAAAGTCAATACGGAGCAATTGACTGATTGCAGCATGTGTCACCGATGAAGAAGACCAATCCATCGGGTGAAAATTTTTGGCGAAGCCTGGATGAACTCGCCGGAACAAAATCATTTGCCGAATCATTGCACCGGGAATTCGCTCCGGGAGCCTCGGAATGGAAAGGCTTTAACCGGCGCGATTTCCTCAAGCTCTTGGGCGCTTCGCTGGCCCTGGCCGGATTGCCCGCCTGCACGCGGCAGCCCATCGGCCGAATTGTCCCGTACGTCAATCAGCCTGAGCAACTCATTCCCGGCAAACCCATGTTCTTCGCCACCGCGATGACCCTGGGCGGATTTGCGACGGGATTGATCGTGGAAAGCCACGAAGGACATCCCACCAAAATCGAAGGCAATCCCGGCCATCCCGGAAGCCTGGGCGCGACAAATATCTTTCACCAGGCGGCCTTGCTGGATCTCTATGACCCCGACCGTTCCCAGGCAGTCCTGCAACACGGCCAACCGGAAACCTGGGACAATTTTGTGGCCGCCCTGTTTGACGCGCTGGAACGTCAAAAATCCCGGAATGGAGCGGGCTTGCGGATTTTGACGGAAACGGTCACGTCACCCGCGCTGCATCATCAAATTCAAACGTTGCTAAAACAATTCCCGGAAGCGAAATGGCATCAATACGAACCGGCCAATCGTGACCACGTCCGAGAAGGTTCCCTGCTGGCCTTTGGCGAAATCGTTGAGCCGCAATATCACTTCGACAAGGCAAAGGTAGTCGTTTCACTCGATTCAGATTTCCTCTCTTTGCATCCCAACGGCATCCGGCACGCCCGCGACTTTTCGAATTTGCGGCGCGCACGATCTCCGCAAACGGAAATGAGCCGGCTTTACGTCATCGAAAGTTCGCCCACCGTCACCGGTTCAAATGCAGACCATCATTTCCCGTTGCGGGCGGCTGAAATCGAAGAGGTCGCCTTCGCGCTGGCGAAACAACTCGGAGCCTCATTTTCGAACAGCATCGGAAATGCAAATGCCGATTGGATTTCCGCCATTGCCGGGGACCTTTCGGAACATTCCGGCGAAGGAATTGTCATCGCCGGCAGAAACCAGCCGGCAACGGTCCATGCGCTGGCGCATTGGATGAACGACCACTTGGGCAACACCGGCAACACAGTAACCTATACCGAATGCGCCGAAGCAAATCCTGTCAATCAAAACACTTCATTACGTGAACTCG